>NZ_KE952885.1:0-10314 GCF_000466385.1 Aneurinibacillus aneurinilyticus ATCC 12856 | reverse complement strand
TCTTCCACCTTATGGATAATCAACAGGCGTGATTCTTGGGTGTATATTCCTTGGTGTTTGTAGCTGGTTTGCCGATATCGTTAGAAGTTAACCCGTTTATTTCCACAGAAGATGAGGTTTGAATTCTTTTAAACCAGAATGCGATAGGCTGCCTTAGTCCATATGTTAGAACACAGGAATAATCATAGATGCTTTTAACCGAAATTAATCCAAACTATTTTTGAACTTATTACGGATATACTTATAGGGCGGTAATCATCATTAAGAAAGCAAGTGATGGAAGTATGGATAGTGAAAAACGGTGGATTAGAAAAATAAAGCGAAACGCTAGTGATGCGGCGGCGAACGAACTTGTTTCTAAATATTACAAAGAGATGTATGCGTTCGTTTATAAGCAAACGCTTGATTCAGAATTGTCGCTAGATCTTACACAGGAAATTTTCATTAGAGTTTTGAAATCAATTCATAATTACGATAGTAAGAAGGCGACTTTTCGAACTTGGCTTTATAAGTTGGCATCTAATCGACTTATTGATTTTTACAGGTCGAAAAGCTACAAAGATGTACAACGGGTAGAGCCAATTGAAGATTATGAATTTGAAGATGAGTATGATATGACCATTTCGCTTGAGTACAAAGAAGATTTTGAAAAGGTCACTACACTTGTTAATGACCTTGATGCAGGATCTCAACGAATCATTCGACTTAAACTGTTTGGGGAATACACTTTTCAGGAAATTGCGTCAATCGAAATGATTCCGCAATCGACGGTGAAAACGAAATACTATGCAGCATTGAAACAAATTAGAAAAGGAATGGAGGTTCATCATGGATAAAGAAAAATTTCATATTCCCATGCCAGATGAGCGTACAATACAGAATCAAATCAATCAAATTGTTGCTGCCGGTGTAAAACGTAACAAGTCGTTTCCTGCTTATTTAAAATCAATGTATCATCAAGTTGGCATCAGACATTTATTTTCTGACCGTTCAGAGTTTGTTTTCATCCTTTTTATAGCAATCAACTTGCTGAGTATTTTTTTAGTCAGATCTGAAACTGTACTAAGACAAGTAGATAATTTGTACGCCTTTATTTTTCTGATTTCGCCAGTTTTATTTATCGCCCTTTCGGTATACACATATTCAAATAAAATCATGAATACTACTTACGAAGTCGAGATGACGTGCAAATATAATGTTTATCAAATCATCGCATTTAGGATGCTTTTGTTTAGTATCATATCCATTTTGGTTAATTCGATGACGATACTCTTCATTGTCATGTCATATAATGATGCGCACTTCTTTAGGGCATTTATGATTTCCATTACAGGATTATTTATTTTTTCTATTGTGTTTTTATATACCTTGATGAAAAAACATTCTACTGTAATTGCTGCTATGACGATCATTGGGTGGGTCTTGGGAAATTTGCTTTTAAAATTCTTGGACAACAAGTTTTACAGTGATATTCTAATCAACTTGCCGTTATTTGTTTATGGGATTGTTCTAATTGGCAGTATTTCGTTTTATATCCATTTATTGAAAAGACTTGTTTATTTTAAACAGACGAAGGGAGCTTTTTAGCATGATTATCATAAAAGATGTGAGCAAACAGTATGGGAGTTTTAGTGTGCTAAACAATATTAATTTGGAATTTATAAATGGAGTATATGGGTTACTTGCTCCAAATGGTGCCGGGAAAACGACGTTGATCAAGATGCTTGCGACGTTAATTTCCCCAAGTAAAGGCGAAATCCTTTATTGCGGTGAAAACATTCTTGATATGGATGAAGGTTATCGGACGTTACTGGGCTATTTACCGCAGCAGTTTGGGTATTACAAAAACTATTCGCCAAAACAATATTTATTATATTTGGCCGCGTTAAAAGGTATTGGAAAAAAAGAGGCAGTGAATATCATAACGGAACTATTGGATAAAGTAGCGTTAAGCGATGTAATGAATAAAAAAATGAAGAAATTTTCAGGGGGGATGATCCAGCGTGTCGGAATCGCACAAGCGCTTTTAAATGACCCGAAAATCCTTATCCTGGACGAGCCTACGGCGGGATTAGATCCAAAAGAACGTGCGAGATTCAGGCACTTACTATCAGAACTAGCAAGAGATAGACTCGTAATCATCTCAACTCATATCGTGTCGGACATTGAATCGATTGCCAATGAAGTGATCATGATTAAAAATCAGCAGATTCTTTATAAAGATTCAGTCGAAAAAATTTGCGCTTCGCTTGAAGGGCAGGTTTATGAAGCATCTATTCGTTATGAACAATTAGATGAGTTCAGAACGCGCTATGTCGTTCTGTCGGAGAAACAAGAAAGAGGAAATATGAGGGTCCGATTTATTCATAAAGAGAAGCCGGAAACAGAGTGGCAGCCAGTAACACCCCACTTGGAAGATGTCTTCCTTTACGAATACCGCGATGAAATAGAGGTGGAAGTATAAGCACGATGAGAATTATTTTTCACGAATGTAAAAAGGCATTCACATCACCTATCCTTGTTGTGCTCATTTTGCTGTTTATGGCTTACAACATGTTTTTGATTTTCAGCAATTCCTATTTTAAAGAGGAATTGAAAGTCGTCAATGAGTTGGCTGAAACCTATGGTGTGAAGATGACGGACGAATCATTGCATCAGTTCCAACAAGATTTGCAAAAAGATTTTGCCAAGTTAAATGAAATCACGAGAAAACATACCGCTCAAGAATTCAGCAGTATAGATGAATTTTTGAATACTTTGCGTTATGAGGACCGTGATCTTTATACCGAAAAGGAGTGGGCTTTTTTCACCCAATACCAGTTGAAAGAAATGTATTTTAATCTAGCAAAAAGTATTGATAGCGAATATGACCGGATGGATTGGAAAAGGATGGCCAAGTCTGAAATTGAGATGTATGGATTGAGTGGTAGTGCGGCAAAGATACTGCAAAATGAATACGATAAATTTTCGCAGCGGTTCGAAGAAATGAAAGAAAACAGGGAACATAAAACATGGTTTTTCGCGGGGAAACCGTATAAAGTGCACAGCTTTTTGTTTAGAACGGTATTTGGACATTTGATTTTTGAAGCATTAATTTTAATTGTGTTGGCGACGGCTTTGATTACCAATTATGAGTTTGAAAACAGAACAAATCTGGTCACCTATTCTACAAAAAGAGGCCGACGGTTAATGAAAGATAAGCTTGCTGCTTCTCTACTGATGGCGACGGCGATAACAGCCTTTTTGTTTGTCATTACTCTTGGCACTTATTTTTCAGTGTTCGATTACTCGTATTTATGGGAAAGTTCGATTAGCAGCGCGTTGAACTGGGAGTATAATTTACCATACGTATCTTGGTGGAATTTATCCTTTTTGGCGTTCCTTCTTTTGAGTATTTTGCTCGTCTATATGTGCATGATTCTGTTTTCAGCCATTACGTTTGTAATTTCTATTTTCGTGAAGAACAGTTATTTTACCTTCTTTCTTTTTACCGCTTTTTTCGCAATGGCTTATATGATGAATGGTTTTATGCCACAATCATCGATGTTAATTTTCATCGCTGGATTTAATCTATCATTGCTTGTTATGAATCCACATATGTTTTTCATGGGAAGTGGCGGGCTTATGATGTTTAAATTTTATGAAATGATTACAGTCGGTGTTTGGATGATGATCGTCAGTGTTCTATGTATTTTTTCTTTCAAAAAGTTTAATAAACAAGAAATTTATTAAGGGGAAGTCATATGCAGATCTTATTACATGAAATAAAGAAAATTTTTAGTTGGAAAATACTTCTTTTACTTCTTTTCGTCAATGGTATCCTTTCCTTTCTTTTAATTGAATTTGATATTAAGTATTTCCCAAATGGAAGACCGGCCCTTGATTCGTATCGTATCGGGGTGGAAATGATTGAGAAGTATGGAACGCATATGGATGAGGACGATTTCGCTGATTTTAAGAAAACGTATGAAGTTCAATTAGAAGAAGCGAATCACTATTTACAGACAAGAAAAGAATTTGTGGACGCGGGAATGGGAACGTATGAGGATTTTAGAAATTATGATCGAAATAACAAAGAGCAGGATGTACTTTATGATAAGGTCATGTTTAAAGAACCAGTCGACATGTTATGGGAACTTGAGGAAAGAAGTAGATTGATCGAAAATTATAAGAGTAAGGAAATAAGTTTGGAACACTATATGAAGGATGCAAATGCTAAACAAAAACTACGATTTAACGAACTAATAGAAGCTGGACATTATCCAGTATATCCTGAAGTGGCTTTTGCAAACTTTAAAAGTTTTATTTACCATGTAGCGATTACCATCATTTTTAGCGTGGTATTGGTTTTGCTACCGATTTTCATCCAAGATCGTTCAAGGCGATTGCTTGATTTGCAGTATACGGCGAAAAAAGGCCGGAATCTTTATAAGACGAAAGTAGCGGCAGGATTGATCTCCACCTTTATCGTGATAACCACCTTGCT
The DNA here is from genome assembly GCF_000466385.1 of Aneurinibacillus aneurinilyticus ATCC 12856. GTDB lineage: Bacteria > Bacillota > Bacilli > Aneurinibacillales > Aneurinibacillaceae > Aneurinibacillus > Aneurinibacillus aneurinilyticus. Next base: position 5,828 of record NZ_KE952885.1, on the reverse strand, counting down.
GATCACTTATTTTGGTTTTTACTCTTTGAACCATACATCCATGTTTTTTAGCGTGCCTATTCATATGTTTGGCGGAGATTTTTATTGGTATGATCCAACGTTTTTCCAGTATATTGTTCTTACAGTCGTGGCTATATATATTCTAGGATTTGTTTTCGCCCTGTTGGCGATGTCCTTTTCAAGTATTATGTCGAATACAATCGCCTTAATCGGTATTCAAATCCCATTCGTTATTATTATGATCAAGTATGGAGTATTTTATATGATGAGACACATAATTAGTATATGGGTGCCTAAATGGGTAGTTCCGACATCGTATAGTGTCATGCTTGTTGTTAGTGTAGTATTTATTGTTCTTTTATGGAAACGAGAGAAGAAAAGGGATATTGTTTTATAGAGAAAAATAGCCTTGAGGGCAGGAGCCACAACGATACACTCCATATCCCGTCGGTCCAGCTTCATAACATATTTCGGGTTGTGCATTTTCCCTACATGATCAACTCGTTTGCGAGCGGCTTCTGAAGTGTTTGGAATCATACTGTAAAAACGTGGGGCTTCTCGACCTGAATTAGCAATCGCTACAGCAATAGATTCTTTGGAAATGTCTAAAACCAATGTATTTTGTGATATCCTTCATAGTACCGGCTCCTTTTTCATATTATGACTCTGTACTGGCCTTCTACATCCCATGTAACCCACGCGATTATGAAAAATAGGGACTGGCCTCGTTCACTATGACTATATACATCTGGTTTGATAAATCGCCACATTTTTGTGGTAGGAGGTAAGAAAAAAAGGAAGGGCGGGCGGCGGGCGGAAAAAGACACATTGGCCTTTCTTTTGCCGGAGTGTAGGGCGTATCCAACCTCTTCTTTTTTCCGAATTTCCTCCTTCTAACTATCTGAACTTTTGTTACTACGTCAAGTGATTTCTACATAGATAAGATTGCCTGGTACAATGAAAATTCAAGAGGCCAAATCCATGAGGTAAAAAGAAAGAAACCCAATGCATGGGAGCTATATGATATGCTGGTTCCCCTTTACTTAAACAAGAATCCGTTTATAACCATAAGTTTAGCGCCTTGCATCTAAAAGTAATTTTATTTCTTTTATTTGTTCTATATGGCGCTGTTCATGTAAATATAGCTGTTCAATCCATTGATCAAGAGGTAATTCACCAAAAGCAGGATGCTTCACTGATTTTTCCGCTAATATGGATTTATCTTCTATAGTGCTAAGAAAAGTCATCAATTTTTTTCTCGAATCGTTTAATAAATCAATTATTTGCTGAACTTTAAATGGCTCTACATCTGGTTCAACGATTTTTGGAGCTTTAATCTTTTTCGTTCTATCTAGTATAAGGTGAACTTTTTTACGTTCTTTTTGAGTACTATCAATCTCTTTTAATCCCCATGCAATAGCCTTTATAGATGCCTCTTCCACTAAAACTAAGTGGTGACAAACTTGTGCTATACTCCACTTAGTCATATCAGGCTTGCTATTAAATTGGGCATCACTTAATAGGGTAATCTCCTTTACCAAGTTATTTCTCGTTTCATACAGATTGTCATTTGCTAATTTATTCATAAAATTTCTCCCTTCATCAGAAAGTGCGTGCTTAGATTCCTATTCTGTATATATTCGGTACGATGAAAAGTATTCTACTCATATTATAAGTTTAGTAGCTTATTCATCTCAATCTACCATGAGAATATCATTTTAGTTCAGGGAAAAAAGTATTTTTAGATTATTTAAGAGCATTAAAGATATCGAGTAAACCGCACTTGATCGTGATGGGGGATAAAATGCGGAAGAACCACCGAAGGATGAAAAATCCAGTGCAGTGGTTCTTTTTTTCTCTCGTCCTCTATGCCATCATTATAGATGGGGGCGATGAAGGATGTTCCAGGATTTCAAGCTCGTCGGTGACCGTCCGGTCGCGATACAAGTGAAAGAATACGTCAAACGTTTAATTATAAAAGGGGCGCTTCAGGCGGAGCAGAAGCTGCCCTCCACACGGGAAATGAGCGGTCTGCTTAAGGTGAGCCGCAATACAGTCATTGCAGCCTATGAAGGCTTGGAGGATGACGGATTTACGTACGCGATTCCCGGCAAGGGCAGCTATGTGGCCGCCATGGTGGGCCAGTCGGCTGCAGATAACGGAGGAGCTGACGGCTCTGCCGCCTGGCAGATCGACTGGAAGGCAAGAATGAACGAGTATGCTGTATCGGCTGTAGAGCTGGATATGATGAAGCAGGGCATTCGTGCCAAAGAAGGAACCATCTCGTTCACAAGCATCGCTCCGGATGAGCAACTGTTTGATCTGGGGGATGTGAGGCGAGCCTTTATGGACCGGATGGCAATCGAAGGGCAGGTGCTGCTCAACTACGGCTATGCCAAGGGCTACAAGCCGCTGATCGATTACCTGATGCATTATATGGAGAACAAGGGCGTCGATATAAGCGGCAAGGAGATGCTGATTACAGGCGGGTTTACAGAAGGCTTTGACATTGTGCTGTCAGCATTGCGCCCTTCTGCACGCCGAGGGGCGGCAATTTGTGAAAATCCAACCCATCATACAGCGATCAAAAATTTGAAGCTGCAAGGATTTGAGATTACCGGCGTTCCGATGGAGCGTGACGGTATTGATGTGGAGCGGCTAGAGGCGGTATTGCAGACCAATAGCTTCGATCTGGCCTATTTGACTCCTTCCTACCACAATCCGACAGGCATCGTCATGTCGCCGGCAAAGCGCAGCGCCGTTATGAAATTAATGATGCGTCATCAGATTCCGGTGATCGAGGATGGGTTCAATGAGGAGCTGCGCTATTCGGGAGCACATGTTGCGCCTTTAATAGCGACAGCAGGGCAAGGGAACGGAGTAATCTATATTGGCAGCTTCTCCAAGGTGCTGTTCCCTGGCTTGCGAGTAGGTTGGGTACTAGGGGATCGAGCGCTGATCGACACTCTGGAAAGCATTAAGCGTGCACGCACTATTCATACATCAACAATCGATCAATCGATTTTATACCAATATTTGCTTAACGGAAATTTCGATAAGTATGTAAAAAAAGCACGGACAGAGTATAAGCGCAAGTATGAACTGACAAAGGCATACTGTGAAGCACATCTTCCTGAGGCACAGCTATCTGGCGACGGAGGCTTGCATTTGTTCCTCACCTTCCCGACAGGTGTAAATACACGCCAGCTGCTAGAAGCTTGCACAGAACAGGGCGTTATTTTTACACCTGGAGACAAGTTTTTTATTCAAGAAGGGGAAGGGACGAATACATTACGGCTTGGTTTTTCACGAGTAACGGATGAAAATATTGAGCAGGGTATTCAAATAATCGGCAAACAGGTGCGTAGCTTTCTTAAGGCATAACGATTAAGAAAAGAGCTGTAGAGATGGAATTGTTCTGGAGAAGCACCAGCGTTCGGAAGAACAAGCCGTAACCACACAACGATTTTTAAGAAAAATGAGGTGTCATGATGAAAATTGGCGTTATTATGGGCGGTATTTCCTCTGAGCGTGAAATTTCCCTGCGGACAGGTCAAGAGATGATCAATCATTTGGATCGCAGCCGCTATGAAGTGGTTCCAATTGTGATCGAGCAGCGAGCGGATTTAATCGCGCAGGTCCAGCAGGCTGGCATCGATATTGCGCTGCTGGCACTGCATGGCCAGTATGGCGAGGACGGCACAGTGCAGGGAGCGCTGGAGACGCTGGGCATTCCGTACACAGGCAGCGGTGTCCTGGCAAGCAGTTTATGCATGAATAAGCAGCTGTCCAAGATGCTGCTGAAGGCAGCGGGTGTGCATACGCCTGCAGGCCTTTGTTGGCAGGGGATGGACGATTATGATTCGCAGATGGTGAAGCGGCTGGGCTACCCGGTTATTGTGAAGCCGAATACGGGGGGATCAAGCATCGGCATCCAGCTTGTGCAGAATGAGAAGGAGCTGCTGCCGGCTGTTCAGGAGGCTTGCAGCTTGGATCAAGCAATCTTGATTGAGCCTTATATTAAAGGAACAGAGCTTACCTGCTCGATAGTGGATGGCGAGGTATTGCCGATTATCGGCATTCGCTCCGCTCATTCGGAGTGGTTCGACTACAAGGCGAAATATGAGGCCGGCGGCGCTGAGGAGAAGGTGATCCAGCTTCCTCCCGTTATTGAGCAGCGTGTGCGCAAGGCGGCACTGGCCAGCTACCGGTTGCTGCAATGCAAGGTTTATGCGAGGGTCGATATGATTTTGTGTCAGGATATGCCTTATGTACTGGAAGTGAACACATTACCGGGAATGACCACCAACAGCCTGCTTCCGAAGAGTGCAGCAGCTGCAGGTATAACCTTTACACAGCTGTTGGACCGTATTATTACCAGCTCGCTTCATGAACGGAAACAGGGATGGGGGATGGTGCAATATGTTTAGTAAAGAGGGGACAGGGCAGTTTTTATCCTCGTGTGTACGGGATATTCGGCCATCGGGAATTCGCGCTTTTTTTGATCTGAATGCAACAGGCGGAGATACAATCGCCCTCGGGGTCGGAGAGCCTGATTTCGTTACACCGGAAAAGGTACGTGAAGCTTGCATTCAGGCATTGCGTGAAGGGCAGACAAAATATACTTCAAATGCCGGCTTGATGGAGCTGAGGGAGGAGCTTTCTGCTTATTTTTCCAGCAGCTTCGCGCTTTCCTATGACCCCGAGCAGGAAATTATCGTGACAGTGGGGAGCAGTGAAGCTGTCGATCTGGCGCTGCGGGCGGTGATCGATCCGGGTGACGGGGTGCTAATTCCGGCGCCAAGCTATATTGCCTATGAACCAATTACCCATCTGCATGGCGGTAAAATTGTGGAGGTGGCGGCTACAGCGGAGGAGCAGTTCAAGCTAACCCCACAAGCGCTGCAAGCGGCAATTACGCCTCATTCAAAGGCTTTAATGATCAATTATCCGTGTAATCCGACCGGAACAGTTATGACGAAACAGGATTGGCTGCCGATTGCAGAGCTCATTATCAAACATAATCTGGTCGTCATTTCGGATGAAGTTTATGCCGAGCTGACTTACGGGAGAAAGCATGTGAGTATCGCCTCCTTGCCGGGCATGAAGGAGCGCACGATTGTCATCAGCGGTTTTTCCAAAGCTTTTGCGATGACAGGCTGGCGGCTGGGCTATGCGTGTGGTCCGCGTGAGCTGATTGCCGGCATGCTGAAAATCCACCAGTACACGGCCATGTGTGCCCCCACCATTGCACAGATTGCCGCGCTCGAATCGTTGCGTCATGGCTTGGCTGCCAAGGATGAAATGATGGCGAGCTACAATGAACGCCGCAAGCTGTTTGTGGCCGGCTTGAATGCAATCGGCCTGACCTGTCACGAGCCTGAGGGGGCTTTCTATGCCTTCCCTTCAATTGCTTCTACTGGCATGTCATCTGAACAGTTTGCTCTTCGGCTGCTGGAGGAAGCGAAGGTGGCGGTCGTACCAGGACATGTATTCGGATCAGGTGGAGAGGGCTTTATTCGCTGCTCATATGCAACCTCGCTCGTCGACTTGGAAAAGGCTCTGGAGCGGATGGGGAGGTTTATGCGGGTGATGCAGCCGGTTTGATGAAAACTTTAGCATATAGAAGAAATTATAATTGATAAACCAACTACAGCGACTCTGCCACCTGAACAAGCAAAGCGATTAAAAAATGCACGGCAGGCTGCTTTAAGCCTTATTTAACAGCAAACAAAAGAATCCATTTTGAAAAAAGATCGATCAAAATGGATTCTGCAGTTTTTAATACAAATGTAATTTTTCAAGGGTGTTGATTATCCAGTATGATC
>NZ_KE952884.1:6501-13392 GCF_000466385.1 Aneurinibacillus aneurinilyticus ATCC 12856 | reverse complement strand
ACTCTGGATTATACTGGATAATCAACACCCTTGACGGAACATAATTTGCCTGAAGAAAGTGAAAAAATCGAGCTGCTATTTTTTATGCTATGGTGGGACGCAGAATAGTGAGAAGGGGAAAGTGTTGTGGGCATTACAGCCACCTCCTGATGAAAAAGACTGACATAACCCTATTTTACTACCTGTTTGAATTCCACATATTCAATTATGGTTCCATCAGGATGTTTTATTGTCATATTTTTACCTGTAGGTACTTCTCTAATATCGCGAATGATTTCGCTCCCTTGATTTAGTAGGTGTGTCCGAAATTCCAGGATGGAATCGACGATGCAAGTCGCTTTTGTTTCACGAAACGAGGCTAAAGCTTCTTCTGAACCTGCAAGAAGGAGAAAGTCCCCGATTCCAGCTAATTCCAAATGGACAGCCGGATAAGTAAAGCGTAATGAAGGTTTTGTATTTAGCAATTGTTCATAGAAAACAAGGGCGCTATCTATGTTCTTTACATATAAACGTGTAAAAGTTTTGAGCACTTTCAAGGTGAATCCTCCTATCTAAAGTTATATGGAGATTTTCTTAATTATACTAAACTTCTGGAATTGATAAAGGGAATATAGGAAAATAAATACAGATGGAGTGAATTAGTGGTAAAGAGTATGAAAGGGGGAGCTATGTTCACATGACTACAAAGGTTATTTAGCGGCAATACTTGCGTGTTCTGTAAGCGCAAGGCAAATGAAAAGCGTCGCTATCTGAATGATAGTGGATATGTTTTTAAGATGAATAAAAAAGGGGATAATCATGTTTTGTAGTCAATGCGCATATTACTCGAATTGAATGGGGTTTAAATTAAAGGTGGAGAAATAGATGTCAGTAACAGTTAATAAAATGATTTCGATTGGATTAACCATTGCAATTATAGGCGGTGGAGGGTTTCTTATTTATCGTGTTGATAAAACAATAAAAAATTCCAATGTTTATGCACAATCAACACTTGGTTCAATTCCAAATCAGTCTCAGGAGAAAGATAAACCTGAATTTAAACAAATTATCCGCGATACACAAAAAAAGGTTGTACTTATAGAGGTTGAAAATGAAGAAGAAAGTGGACTTGGTTCCGGCTTTCTTTATAATGACAAAGGAGATATTATTACAAATGCTCATGTAGTAGAAGGTGCAAAGAAAATTAGAATTAAGACTTCAGATACGAGTATATATCTAGGAAAAGTCATTGGTATGAGCATTGAAAAGGATGTAGCCGTAATACGAGTAAAGGCGCTTGCTGGTAAAGAACCGTTAAAAATTAATATTGATAAAAAAGCAGAGATAGGGGATCCAGTTATCGCATTTGGAAATCCACATGGGTTAGAAAATACTGTGACAAACGGGATTATTAGTGGAATTGATCGGGATTTAACAATAGGAGAAACAAAATATCGGGGGGTGTATCAAACCTCTGCACCGATTGCCCCTGGAAATAGTGGAGGGCCTCTTGTTTTGCAATCTACCGGAGAAGTAATTGGCATTAACTCTGCTGGTGGAAAAGACGGTAATATAGGTTTTAGCATTCCGCTTTCTCAAGTTATGACCATGGTACAAGGATGGAGCATGCATCCGAATGAAAAATTGGCATCAGAGTCATCTTCAGAAGGAGAAGGCAAGTTATCACAACGATATACAAAAGATAGTTTGGCCCAGGATGCTCGTTACCTTGTGCAGTATTTTTACGATAGCGTGAATTCTAGAGATTATGTAAATGCTTACGCTGTGTTGGGAAGTAGTATGAAGAATGGATTGTCTTATGAAAAATTCCGTTCTGGATATCTAAATACAATGAATGTAGAAGTAAAGGAAATTTCAGTTCATTCATCCACCTCTTCGAAGGCCGAAATCATAGCGATTATTGAAGCCCGAGAGTCTAATAATGGAGAGCAACATGTGACTATGTACAAGGTTACATATATGATTGGATTGGAAAACGATAGTTTACGGATTTTAAAAGGTAAGGGTGAAACAATGAAATAAAGCATATAATCTGTAAAAGTAGTCTTGTTCTAAATTCGTGATTCAAATAAAGAAAATGCAATTCAGCATCCTATTCCGAACCAGAATCAGGATGCTTTTTGTCGTATTCTCATGAATGAAAATGAATAGTATTTCTGTAAATCCGGTGTCGTTCGCTCCATAATATATGAGTAAAAAGGATTTTATATTACATATGATAAAAAAGCATTATTGATAAACATCATTCATAAATATCACAGTTGCCCACTGGGGAGACTTGGTGGGCTTAGTAAACAAGCATCACGATACGTTCATTTTCCTTAATGAAAACAAGTTTCCAGACGCCATCATGATAGATTTCTCTGATTGCGGTATAGGTTTCCCCACGATAGGCAATATCGCCCAATACAACCCTACAAATCATATTAACAATCCTTCCGTGTGAATTTTTATATGAATAATTTTATCATAAGTGTAGAATATTACTATTTTTTGAGGAAAATACTGACATAACTTGGTCATTTACAGGTGAATATGGAATATCTCAATATCAGGGTATTAGTAGTATATTTTGCAATATGACAAGGGTGAAAAAGAGGGGCAATAAAAAAAGATATACGTGCCGCATTCATGACACGCATATCGGTAAAGTACAGAGTTACCCCAATAGAAAGGGCATGATGTGAATGAGAATCGGGGTATATTATGCTGGACATAGGGAAAGATAAGCAAGGTCGTTCCAACATTTTATATTCCAAGTTTTTTCAATGCCACATGATAGCGATAAATAATGAAATAAGGCAGAACATAGGACCAAAATGTCCAAAAAATATTCCAACCGTGACCATATGCTACTTTTCCAAAAAACAGTTCTATGTACTCAAATAATGTAGTGCATAGAGCAAAAATAAACACCAAGATATATGGATGTAATTTGTTTTTTTGAATTAGGTAAATTAAGTAACTAGACAACATAGGATAGAGTCCCACATTTAAAGGAAACACAGAAAGCTCTTTGGTTTTTAAGATAGGAGTGAAACTCCAAAAGCCAAAGTGAAAACCGAATAGGTTAATGATAAAGGAGAGGGTAACACTTAAAGGAACAATAAGTAAAATAAGCTTTTTGTCTTGTTTATAAAGCCAAAAACCAAAAACCCAAGGGATAATAAATCCCCAGAAAATATTTCCAATCATATGTTTCTCCTTATTGAATAATAATTGTTACAAGTATTTCCAAATTTGTTTTTGTATATGACATTTGATTAGAGGAAGGGAGATTCTTGTGAATCACCAAAAAGTAGCCGCAGATGAACATGTTGTTTGGTGATGAAAAGAGTGTCAGAAGATAAGTGAAAGGCCGTTCCGAAGAGGGGTGGCCTTCCGTTATGTACTCTGATTTTTTAAATAGCTACAAAATAGCATTTTTTGTTTATTTACACTTTCTTGATGTATATAATTAAAAATACTTACTATTTTTTTACTTAAATGTGGATAATTTATATTTATTTTACTTTCTTAATTGCAGATTTTTGGAAGGGGAGAGGGCCAATGAAAAGAAACAATGCTCTATCTTTATTAAGTGATGAAGAATTAATAAAAATATATACGCAAGCAATGTCTCTTGAGTTGGATGATGATTTTATTGAATTGATTAAAGCTGAATTAGTAAGAAGAGGTATTTGTTTTTAATATATTCTTGAATCTATGGGTACGGGAACGATTGAAGCGTTTGGAGAATAAGAACAGAAAAAGGCGTCCTTTTTGGGGGAACGCCTTTTTTAATTACTAGGTGAAGCTGTTCGTTGGATGTTTGGAACGAGAGTGGCGGATACCCTGATTTATGAAAGCTATTCATTCCAAAAAATGTAAAGTTGACTTGACACTATTATTTTTTGTAAAGTATACTTTACGTAAAGTATACTTTACTGAGGTGAGATGTGAAAAATAACATACGTGATAAAAGAGTAGAACGAGGATGGACACAGGAGCACTTATCCGAAAAGGTGGGAGTATCTAGGCAAACGATTATTTCGTTAGAAAATGGAAAGTACAATGCATCACTTATCTTAGCACATAAGCTGGCACAGGCATTCGAATGTCTAATTGAGGATTTGTTCATATTTGAGGGAGATGAAAACTTATGACTGAAACAATTGGAGCATTGATTGGTTTGTTTGGCGGCGCTGTTTTAGGCTTGTCGGGATGGTTTTTTGGTAGAAAAAGAGCGTATAAAAATCGCGGATTGGATGAACGATATTACCTTATTCGAGATAAAGCCAGGGCGACTTCCTGGCAAGTTACATTAGCAGCTATGTATATTTTGTTCTTTCTAGTCATTCTCAAAATCGGTATTTCAGCTGCCAGCGCATTAGGAATACTGCTTTTAGTCCAAATGGGAAGCTGGGCTACGCTGATCTTTTATTATCAGGCTAAATATTAATCATCAAGTGTTTTCAGTACAATCCAGAGTGGATCGTCACCACACCGTGCCCCAAACGGGCTATGGGTAGACAGCGAAGAGGGAGACCGTTGCCGTCCCCTTTCGCCCGGCCGGGGCATGCGCTAGGGAGGGGAGACGAAAGGCTTTGTTTGTGTCCCGTTGTAGTGGTCTTTTTCCCCCTGGGCAATCAACAGGTGTGATTAATTATAAAGCTAAAAAATAAGGGGTGGGAAGATTGAAGGAGCAATCAAAACTATATCAAAAGCTGGTAATTGCCTCACTGGCAACATCACTAACGCTTACGATTGCTTCTGCATCAGCTTATGCAGAAGTTAGTACAGGATCGAAGTCACAGGCAACAGCTCCCTCTGTCAATGTATTGGAATTAGTCCTGGTTCGCACGGTAGCTGAGGCATTAGGCGCATTTATTGAATGGGATGAGAAAACAGGAGCCGCTAAAGTGACAAAGGGGTCTACTGTTCTAATTTTAAAAATCGGTGAAAAAAATGCAACGTTGAATGGGAAAACGATTGACGTAGGCCAGAACGTTCAAATCGTCAACGGCAATATGTATGTTCCGCTCGGTTTTATCAATCAAACATTCGCTTCCCATATAGGATGGAATAACACACAAAATAAGATGATTATTGCGGCTGATGACTATGCGGCTCTTGCCAGCTCTTTCCTAAAAGAACTTAACCAAAACAATATGGACGACGCTGTTACGTATTTTGGATCTGGGCTAAAACAAAAATTGCCTCCCGAACTATTGAAAAAAATTTGGCTTGGTCCGCAATATTTCGGTCATTTGAAGCAGCAAATATCAGCTCAAGTGGATAAGAATGCTGTTCATACGAACGTTACGCTAAAGTATGCGACTGAAAAAGTGCCAGGGCCAGTCGAAATTATTATCAGATTTGATAAGAATGGGTTAATCGACGATTTTTATATACCACCCATTCTTCCATCTGTAACGTTTAATAAACCATCATACGATAATCCGGCTAATTATGAAGAAAAGGAAGTTGTGATTGGAGATGGAGAATTTGCACTACCTGGAACATTGACCATGCCAATCGGCGAAGGTTCTTTTCCAGTCGTCGTTTTGGTACAAGGCGCGGGACCGAATGATCGCGATGCAACACTAGGTGCAGCGAAACCATTTCAAGACTTGGCTGTTGGGCTAGCAAACGAGAAGATCGCCGTGCTACGTTACGAAAAAGTTACGCGTGAGCATAATCTTAAAGTTGCCTTGAATCCAAAATTTACAATTAAAAACGAAACAGTAGATGATGCGATACGAGCTGTGGAGTTTTTAAAAGGCGTGAAAGGAATTAATCCAGAGAAGATCTTCGTAGCTGGACATAGTCAAGGTGGGTATACCATACCGATGATAATAAACGAAGATAAAAATCATGACATAGCGGGTACGATTATACTGGCTGGACCGAGTGAAAAATTTTCAGATGCTATTGTTAATCAATCCGAAGAGCTGCTTAAACGTTTAAAAAGTCTGGGAAAGCCAACGGATGCAGCCGAGCAATCTATGGTAATGTGGAGCAGTATTGCGAAATACGTAAACGATTCAGAATATTCAATAGATAATCTGCCTAAGGAGTTTCCTATTCCACAACAGGCATACTGGTTTTTTGAGCAAAGAAATTACACTCCAGCTGAAGTAGCAAAAAAACAAACAGGTTCTATGCTCATCCTACAAGGAGAGAATGACTGGCAGGTGCCTATGGCTCAATTTGAAAATTGGAAAAAATCTTTGCAGAATCGGCAGGATGTAACATATAAAACGTATCCTAAGGTAACTCACCTATTGACCGAATATGATGGTGTATCGACAGGAGCAGATTATTATCAACCATCCAATGTCCCTTTGGTGATTATTAACGACATCGCCAACTGGATCAAAAATGTGAGGAAGTAAGGTGCAAATATTGTTTTTAATGTGGCTTTGTACAGGTTTCAATAGTTGTTCAATTTTTAATTTTAAGTACAAGACATGATGGCTATTCAAATTAGTGCAGATATTGGTTTATTCCCAGAATACCATGTGAATAAGGCACGCTCAACGCCTGTCCAGGCTAACTTTATTTTTTATAGCCGCTATTATTAATATGAAAAAATTGCATTTTTCTACAGATTGAACATATAATTATGTTAGACCGGTAGTCGGTCTAACCAGAAGGAGTTTACTTATGGGAATCGTAAAAGAGCATGAAGAGCGTAGAAAAGCTGTTTGTTTCCAAAAGATATATGAAAGCTACTGTAAATAATATTTTATAGGAAGTAGGTAGCGCAAAAGGAACATTTTATCATTACTTCAAATCAAAAGAGGAAGTAATGGATGCTATTATTATGCGGATTGTAAATGCGATGTAGTGGCGGCAAAAAAAGAGGTTGGATGCGTCCTGCGCTCCGGCAGAAGAAAGGCCAGCGTG
>NZ_KE952884.1:356-6401 GCF_000466385.1 Aneurinibacillus aneurinilyticus ATCC 12856 | reverse complement strand
AGGCCAGCGTGTCTTTTTCCGACCGCTCCCGCCCTTCTTTCTTTTCTTGCCTCCCACCACAAACATGTGTCGATTTATCAAATTAGATGTATATATTTCACATCTCGCACCCGTTTTGACAGATGTAATCGGGCAGGGAACCGCATATCCGTAGGAAACAATAGAATTTTTGCTTGTCTCTGTATTTAATTTTTGAAAATTTAGATGTTTATTTATGCAAATTTATAGACTGGCAGTCGGTCTAATATCTTGGTGAGGGGTGCATGTACTATGCAAGATAATCTCAATACAAAACATTTTCCTAAAGATTTTAACCTGATGGTGCTTGGACAAATTGTATCCATCTTGGGTTCTGCCCTGTTGCGCTTTGCCTTATCACTCTATGTATTGGATGTAACAGGTCGGGCGGACATTTATGCTACTTTGTATGCCATATCGAATGCACCTCTTTTGTTGTCACCCCTTGGCGGGGCTATCGCTGACAGGTTCAACCGCCGCAACCTCATGGTGATCTTTGACTTTACAAGCAGCGCCATTATATTGTGCTTTATTTTTTTGTTATCGGCTGCTAATACTTCCGTGATACTTATCGGTGTTGTCATGGTCTTGCTGGCGATTATTAGTGCCATGTATTCACCTGCCGTTATGGCAAGCATTCCATTGTTGGTGGCGGAAAATAAACTGGAACAGGCAAATGGTATTGTAAACGGTGTTCAAGCATTGTCAAGCGTAGCCGCTCCTGTTTTAGGCGGGGTGCTGTACGGCATTATGGGGTTAAAAGTGCTTATCGTGACGAGCTGTATTGCCTTTTTCTTATCTGCGGTAATAGAGCTTTTTATTAAAATACCGTTTGACAAAAGGGAACAGGAAGGGCATATTGTACCGACAATTGTAAAAGACATGAAAGTTGGGTTTACCTATGTTGTCAGGCAGCCTTATATTCTGAAATGCATGATTCTTGCGGCCCTGTTCAACCTGATTCTCACACCATTTTTTGTTGTCGGTGGACCCATCATTTTACGGGTAACAATGCAAAGTAGCGACACAATGTATGGTATCGGGATGGGGCTCATAGATTTTGCTACAATCTTGGGTGCATTGTCCATCGGCCTCTTTACAAAAAAAATGCAAATGAAAAAACTGTATCACTGGCTGATCGTGATTGCCTTATTGATTGTACCGATGGCTTTATCCATCACGCCCCCTGTACTTGGGCTTGGATACTATCCATCATTCATACTCTTTATTTTGTGTGCAATCCTTATCGCGATGACGATGACCATTATCTCTATTTTTGTTATTACTGTTGTGCAAAAGAAAACGCCAAACGAAAATTTAGGAAAAGTTATGGCGATTATTACGGCGGTTGCACAATGTATGGCACCTGTGGGCCAGATTATATACGGTGTCATCTTTGAAGCCTTTAGTATAAGGATTTACCTCCCCACACTGCTTGTAAGTATTGCGATGATTTTAATGGCAGCTGTAACAAAGAAAATATTGCGAAACGAGGGGGAAACGGCATAATGTGATTGGAAGAGAACTTTAAATAATCTTTAGAAGATATTAATGAGTAAAGTAATGCTTTTTGTAAAAAACGAAGGCGAACAGGCCGGTCATTGCGAATATAATGGAAATTACTAGCCAAAACGCGTACAGCTTGTTTTGAAACGGCAGCGGTACGATCATCCTGTAAATGCTGGCAATCATCGTTGGCACCGACAAAATAATCGTAATTGCCGCCAGTAACTTGAGTACGCGGTTTACGTTGTTTTGGATCACTTTTGCATCGTAAATTTCATCTGTTTTAGAGACGCCACCATGTATATGAGACTCTCATTCAAGCAAAGAAGAGCGTACACTTCACGATTACGATTACCGTAGGTTATTGCTGCATCACGCTTTCTCAAAAATTTCCTTGAGCAAAATTGCTGTCAAGGTCTTCATGACAAAAGTTGCAGCTGCCTATTGACAACATAAATTATACGGAGTAAAATCCATCTGTAACGAATAAGTCCTCGTTAGGTGAGGCTCCTATACAAACATAGGCCACTGCCCAGAAATATCGAAAGATGCCCATGGGTAGAACAGGAACTGCCGGATTAAGGCTTTTCTTAAGGTGGCTAAGAACAATTGTTCTTTACGTTGTATAGTGCCAAAACTCGACTAGGGGGAACCGGAAGTGCTTTTTTGTATTTTTTGTGCGCTTTTTGAACCCTCTAGGTTTTCTAGAGGGTTTTTCATTTTGTTAAGCAAAGGGGGAAAACAGGTGATGGATAGCCGTCCAAGGCAAAATTTTATTTTTTCTAATCATTCGAATGTAGTAAAGAGAAAGAAATCTGTTTATTCTATCCTCCCATGTTTTCCTTGCTTTAATGTTCATCCAAGGCTTTTAGTCAAGTGGGTGTGTTTGGGCAGGTTTATTTGACATGTGAGTCGTACAGGAACAGGTTCGAAGCGGTAAGCTCTCTTTACAGAGGGCTTTTTATTTTGTCGAAACTCTACATGGTGGGGATAAGGCAGGAGATGAATAAATCGAAGAGGTGATACTTATGACAATGGAAGTGATGATGAAGCTTAGCCTGGCTTTACTATTCGGATTACTGATCGGGATTGACAGACAAATTAAACAAAAGCGGCTTGGTTTAAGGCCCAGTATGGTCATTTGTATTGCCAGTTGCTTAGTGACGATTGTTTCCATCGAGGCATTCGGAAAGTTCGGTGGGCCGAATCATCCGAATATGGATCCGATGCGACTCGCAGCGCAGATTGTGAGCGGAATCGGTTTTATCGGAGCGGGCGTCATTCTAAGGAGAAGTAACGAGGTTATTTCTGGCCTTACCTCTGCGGCGCTGATTTGGTCGGCATCAGCGCTCGGAATTACGATCGGGGCGGGCTTTTATCTGGGGGCGACATATGCTGTCATCCTCTTGATGGCTGCAGTCAATTTTGTTCCTTTCCTGATTAAATCGGTGGGTCCAGCAACACTCAGCCGACATGAAATCTCAATAAGAATTGTAGTTGAATCTAATTATCGCATGACCGAATTAATCAAAATGATTGAGCGCAAGGGGCAAGATAGGCAATCTAAAAAAGAGGAGTATAAAATTCGGCATTTTAAGCTCAAGGACATTGATAGTAACCGCCAGTTGATTGATTTGGTTCTTTCCGTACCGGAAAATCAATATACCACGGAAGTTTATTATTACATCAAGAAGATTGACCACGTTCTTAGTGTGGAAATTGAGAATTTGTAAGGAGAGAGGGGAATGAGTAATGATCAGACTGAATCAATATAAATTTAAAGAAGAATACACTTACTATATGCTACAAGCATTAAAGATAGGGGATAAGGAATCGTTTCGCAAGGATTTTCTAGATTTGCATCCTATGGATCAGACAACATTTTTTATGGAACTGGATGATGACAGACGATTTAAAATTTATTCGTTTTTAATTCCAAACGAATTTGGGGAAATTTTCAGCGAACTGGATCCATTGATGCAGAAAAAATGTATTTTAGAGCTTGACCGTCAATATGCGATTGAGATGCTAAATGAGTTGCCTCCCGATGATGCGACGGATTTTTTCGGACTTCTTTCCCATAAAGAAGCCGACTTTTATCTGGAGCGGATGGAAAAAGACGAAGCAGATGACATTAAGCAATTGCTCACATACAAAAAAGGTTCGGTGGGATCATTGATGACGACAGACGTGGTAACAGTTGCTGAAGCCGATTCAGTGGCTGATGTGTTGGAACGCCTACAACACAGCGAATTCGACGCCGAAACGATTTATTATTTGTATGTTACAGATGCCAAAGAGCGGTTGTTGGGTGTCATATCATTGCGAGAATTGATTATTTCTGCACCGGAATGCCGCATGGAGGAGATCATGAACTCGCGAATCATTTCAGTATCAGCAAATACCAACCAAACAGAGGTACTCCAAATCATTCGTAAATATGGTCTTTTAGCGGTTCCTGTAGTTACGAAGGAATATGCACTTCTGGGAATTGTTACTTTTGACGATGTATTGTTTTACATGTAAAGGATATTTTGAATCACCCTCCTAAAAGAGTAACGCCCGCTTTTTACCACACTTCCCATGCTAAGGCCGAAATCATTGATAAATAAGACTATTCTTTAAAATGTTGGTTTAAGGAAATCTAGCTGACTTTATAGAATTTATGATTGTTAGGGTATTTGTAATTATTAAGGCAGAAAACACATTTACATCAGTTTGTGTTTATGGGATATTTTACTGTAATGATTATTTTTTTTGTTAGGTAAAATGACCTACAAATAAAGAAGGGGAACACACAGATGAAAAGCATTAGATTAAAGTTGTTTACAGCATTTTGTTTGATTTTTGTATTATTTGTTGCTCAATTAGCATACGTCACCTATGAAATCCAGGTTCATGGAAACAAGGTGCAAACCATCGAAAAGCTGGCGTTACCTACAGCGTTAAAAGCTGATGAAATAAAATTATCTGTCATTCAGGTTCAACAGTGGTTAACAGATATCAGTGCAACGAGAGCAGCTAAAGGATTGGATGATGGATTTGATAAAGCTGAAGAACATGCCCAATTATTTTACAAAAATATTGATCAGTTAGGGAGTTTAGAAAGTACCGATCCTCAAAAATTAAAAGACATTAAATCGTCTTTTAACAGCTACTACGAAACAGGGAAAAAGATGGCCCATGACTATATTGAGGGCGGACCCCAAAAAGGAAATATGACAATGGGGGAGTTCGATGGATATGCTGAAGATATTAATAAAAAAGTCGATAACTTCAGAGATGAGGCCCTTTCCAATATTAATAAAACCGTCGTCGAGTTAAGCCAAACAATTAGTCTATTGAAAAAAACGGTAATTACTCTCTCTATTATTATTTTTCTTTTATCAATGTTTATCTCATTTAAACTAAGTCAATCCATAACTAACCCCCTTATTGAACTATTAAAACGTACAAAAGAAATTGCAAAAGGGAATTTAACCAATCCGGTTCAAGCAACAACAAAGGACGAAGTTGGACAACTCTCCCAATCTTTTGAGGATATGAGAAGGAGCTTAGTGGAACTTATTAATCAAATGAACACCCTCTCTTATGAGTTAAATGAGAGCAGTTATGAACTTTCAGAGGCAGCAAATCAAACTGGAGAAACTTCAAGTCAGGTAGCAGTAACCATTAATGAGATCGCCGATGGAACTTCACAGCAAGCGGATACAACCGCAAATGTACTTCAAAAAATGGAAAAAGCAATGAAACAGACTGAGATAGGGTACGGTCAAGTAGGGCAAACTCTTCAGAATGCAATGGAATCTACAAAAGTTGCTTATGAGGGGGATAAAGCAATTAGTGAATCAATTCAACACCTTAATACCGTTAGCAAAACCGTACAATTTGCAACCGAATCTATTCAGAAACTAGGAAGACGATCTGATGAAATTGGCGGTATTATTACCATCATTGGCGATATTGCTAATCAAACAAATTTATTAGCATTAAACGCTGCGATTGAAGCAGCACGGGCTGGAGAACAGGGAAAGGGTTTTGCGGTCGTTGCAGATGAAGTGAGGAAGCTGGCGGAAGAATCCAGTAAGGCGACATCTCAAATCACAAATATGATTAAAGATATTCAAACGGAAATTGTTACAACAGTACAAACAATGGAAAGTACCCTGGGTGCTGTTGAAAATCAGGTTCAAATTATTCAATGTGGCAGTCAATCATTAAATACGATTGTAAACAGAGTAGAAGAAACAGAAGAAAATATGAAGCAAATCAAAGAAATCTTTGATAACTTACGCAAAAATGCATCGGATGTCTTGCAATGTATTAGAGAAGTAGTAGTTATTACGGAAGAGGCTGCCGCCGCATCTCAACAAGTAGCTGCTTCGGCAGAAGAACAATCTTCAACAGTAGAAGAGGTTGCAGCGAATGCCAATCAACTATCTAATCTAGCTGAGAGCCTTAAGCGGGAAATTAACCGATTTAAGATATAATTTTTCACGCCTGTTGATTATCCATAAGGTG
>NZ_KE952884.1:0-256 GCF_000466385.1 Aneurinibacillus aneurinilyticus ATCC 12856 | reverse complement strand
CACAAGGAAGAGACACGGCCGCTTTGCGGTCCCGCCTTGGCGCCACAAAGCGGCCCTCTCTGCTTCCGTGTGTAAGACGGAACCGACGCCCGTTTGGGGCACGGTGTGGTGGCGATCTACTCTGGATCATACTGGATAATCAACACCCTTGATAATTTTTCTTCCTACTACATTATGATGGCGAGGTCGGTCAAGAGATGGCTTTAGCCATCTTAATTGACTGACAAATCACCCAACCTAACTATTGAATAATACC
>NZ_KE952883.1 GCF_000466385.1 Aneurinibacillus aneurinilyticus ATCC 12856 | reverse complement strand
GATTCATTGTGTCCAATCTATTGACAGAGGTTCATTGTTATCTTTTCAAATGAAAAGACTAACTAGGATATAAAAAAGTTCAGTCGAATATTAAATTTGATTCAAAACTTATTAGGCTTTACGCTTTGTTCTATGTTTTTATTTTTATGTGAACTTTTTTGATACATTTTTAGTCCTTTCATGTAATACGGAAAAAATATAAAGGTAAAACAGTAAATGAGGAAGGAAACGGCGCGAGTAGTTAGGGGTTGAAAGTGTGTGGAGCAAGAACTTTATTCACTAATTAAAAGTGCAAAACAAGGAAATAAAGAAGCGTTTGTGCAATTAATTACTCATTATAAGGGGGCTGTCTTTCGACAGGCGTATGCAATATTACACGATCGGATGGAGGCAGAAGATGTTTCCCAGGAAGCCTTTCTTAAAATGTATGCTTCGTTAACAAATTTGAAACAGGAATATGCATTTGCTTCCTGGTTAGCTCAAATCGTTTCTCACCTATGTTACGACCGTATCAGAAAAAAGAAAAAGGAAAGAATTATTTTTGAAGATAATATAGAGATACAAGGCCCTCTCCTTGTAGATAATTCAGGCCCTGTAGAACAAAAGCACCTACAGTTGGATATTGAAGAAGCTATGCAGAAACTTTCTGTGGAGCAACGAATGGTCATTACTTTGCGTGAGATACAAGGGTTTTCCTATGATGAAATGGCAGACATACTAAAAATCCCGGTCGGGACTGTAAAGTCGCGGATTCACATGGCACGCCTTGCTTTACGAAAAGAGCTTAAAAAGTAAGGAAAGGAGGAAATAAGCATGAAGCACATGGAAGAGATGATATCTGCCTATATAGATGACGAACTGACAGATGCTGAACGTCGCTTGGTAGAAACACATATAAACAAGTGCAAGGAATGCAAAAAATTAGTTGAAGATTTATCAATGATGAAAAATCAAGTCTTTACTACATATCAATCAATTGAAATTCCGGATAACATGGAACAATATTTCTTAAGCTCAATTGAACAAAAAACGCAACGCGGAAAAAATAAAATTCCGTGGCCAATTGTTATCGGGAGTGTGATATTAATTATACTTGCCGTATTATGTCTATCACCTTTGGCGACTTTTGGCGTTGGGCTTATTTCTTTGTTATTCACAATTATGATGCGCTTGCTTCAGGTAGCTTCTACTTTTATGGCTGTCGTCCCTTCCCTTTTCATCGGGGTAATAGGGTTTGCAGTTCTTCTTCTACTTATATCGGTATTGTCATTGCGCCGATTATTTCTTACAAAAGCCATTGAATAAGGAAGTGACTTTTCTTGCAGACAACAAGCCGTCAGTTTTTGTTAGTTTTTCTTACTGCTTTGCTATTATTCTTTCCAAATACAAACGCCTTTGCTGCTAATGAAAATCTGTTTGCACATCAAAATACAACCATCCCCGAAAAACAAAACGTTGAAAATATCATCGTAATGGGGGGGGATGTAACAGTTTATGGCACCGTGCGCGATGCTGTCGTCATTTTTAACGGTAACCTTACTGTCAAAAAATCAGCACGAATTCAAGGGATTGTCCTAGTTATCGGAGGAAGCATTCATCAGGAGCCAGGAGCACAAGTAACGGATAACATTTTAAGTCTCGCATTTGATAGTGCAACAAAAAATAGTCTATTCATCGCAGGTATTGCTCTTTTTGGCTTTTGGCTTGCGAGAATGGCATTCAGCCTTGTCCTTCTCGTCTTGCCAGTGCTCACTGCCTACGTTATGAAGCAGCGTATAGAACCATTTGCTCGGCTGCTATATCGCTCGCCCATTCAGTTGCTTACCGTTGGCTTTATTATCAGCCTGTCAGTTGTTGCTCTTAGTATTTTATTATCGATTACAATTATTGGCATTCCATTCGTTGTTTTGATGCTGCTGCTTATTATCCTAATTTTCATAGTGGGGCTTGCAGCCATGAGCATGATAGTAGGGGAATGGCTGCCGGGAAATGCAGGGAAATCGGCAGAAATAAAGGCATTCACAGGAACAGGAGTCATCATTGCATGTGTAAACCTTCCTTTCTTCGGAAGCTTGCTGCTGCTCTGCCTGCTTTGGATATCATTAGGAATGATGGCAATGTGGATTCGAGAAAAGATGGACAAGAAAAAGCAAGCATTGTAATGCTACAAAGATAGGTATAGTCGTTCCGGTCTCTGATTTTCTCCATCTTTTTCGTACCTCCTACCACTGGAGGATGTCGATTCATCAAGTCAGACATATATAGAATATTGGACAGACCATAAATAAAATAATAGGATGTCGGAAAATTGACATCCTATCACTTGCGATTATACTCACTTTGTTACTAATGGGATAACCAGTTTATTCGTCGCTTGACCGTCTTCCTGGTTTATTTCAAACAACTCCAGCGTTAATGCTTCCGGTACATTCATATACTTGTCCGGAATCTTTATCATCTGTTTCACATCTCCCCATGCAGGACCACCTGCCGACGCCGTTCCGTATCCTTTAGCTACTGTTTCATTTCCATGCTTTACTGCATAATTATATGCTCCTTCAAATACGCGGGCTTGACCGGTCATAATGTATTTTGTTCCAGATTTTGTCACCTTGATGTTACGGAACGCATCGTTTTCTGCTTTTGCTTCCAGTCCCCATTGAGGTGACAAATTATTTTTTAATGTATAAATCGGAATTTCGAAACGTGGCTCTCCCATATATCCCGGTGTTATTTCATATTTAGCAAAATGAATCACTAAATTGCCATGCTCAATCGAAAAACCTTGCGTATCCGAAATGGATGTAAATGCAAATTGCTCCTTCTCTGGATGTTCACTGATTTGTTTTTTGATCTCCTGATTTAACAGCTTTTTATAATCTATATTTTCTTTGAACAGGCTGGATAACTGAATATTTTTTGCTTCAGTCTGATTTGAAATATTATAATAATCTGCCCGGCTTATTCCATTGGCGCCACCCGTATATGTGTATGTGTTTACAGCCAAAGATACAATGCTTCCGTTTGTCGTTACCTTATAATTGGCCGTCAGCTCATATGGGTGCATCTCCCAGCCGTTTTTCTTTGCTTCCTCCGCGAATTGTGCGGCCTCTTTTTCTATGTTTTCTTTGTCCTTCATTGCATGACGCATAATGATATCATTTAGTTGTGCTTCATATTTTTTATCTTTTAGTCCCTCAAACACCGGTATCTCCATCTGAATGTTTACCTGCTTTGTTTGAAGTTTTACGGATTTCGTTTGATACAGACTGCCAGGGATTTGTTGATTAACTTGTTCAACCTGTGTCGTATCGGCAGGGTGCATAGCGGTATTCGCCCATGCAGTTCCGCCTCCTATAGCCAAACAACCAACTATCCCTATCGCCCAAGCTTTTTTTGCTACCATTCATCTTCATCCTTTCTATCACTGCCTTACATATCTAACTGTAATGGAAAGTGAAAAGAAGGAGGTTGCAAAAAAGTTAAATCCTTTGTTGATGTCCCTTTGCAAAAACCACAGGATTGGCTAGAACACGTACTACAGAAATTCCATCATTTTTAGCGATTCCTCCCCGACTTCTAAGCGGTAGCATAAGTCGGGGAGGAATCGCCTTTTCTCCTTTCGATTAATAATGTACGTGCATATTCAATTCGGGTAAGCTTTTTGTAACTGGCAGAAGCATGAATCTTTGTGCCATCTAGCTTCCGTATATCAAAATACCCACTGCTTCGTCTGCCAAAAATGAAGCACTCTTGTCCTTCGTAAAGCACCTTGTCAAATAATTGAAAGCCTTTCACGAAGCGTTCTGCCTTGTTCGATTTTCGCTTGCCACCTTTGGAAATAGTAGCTTTATGCAATTGGCGATTATTCTTGCGAACAAATTTTAAGTGGTAAACCGTATCCATCGGCTTTGCTAACGGATACCCGCTAATACAACGGGCATCCACCTCATGGGATTTGCCTAATCCGTTTGTGATACGAGTGTTTTTTGTGATATATCCATACGTTAATTGAATGTGTGGATACCGTTCTTTCAATCCATTGTAGATGAACCAACGCATCACGGTCATCTGGGAAGCATCCCGAAGGGTTTGTGTTTTCCGTTTAATGGTATGTTCCAATCCTTTTTGATGAATCTCGTTATGACAAGTCTCGCATAACGTAATGAGATTGTCGGGAGAATCTCCGCCTGTTTTGCGACTTTCAATGTGATGGACATTGAGAATGTTGTCTTTCTTTTTCCCTTTGCAACGTTGACACGTATGCTTATCTCGAAATAGTACGTATTCCCGCACATTCCAAAAACCCATTTGTTCACCTTGTTGGTATTCTTCACCTTTGATAGACGGATTTTTCAAAAGCTGTGTATCAAACTGAGCGACTTCTACTGTTATCTTGGTTACAGGAAGAATCCGGTGAACGAGTTGCACAACTTTAAGATGGCTGTCTACTTTATGTTGAACAGAAGGGGCAAGCCATCCTTTCGATTTCTTCCGATTCAAAAAACGTGCCTTACGATAACGGGTGGTACGACTTCTTCGTGCTCTTCGAAATTGTAAACGGGTTGCGAGTAATTGTGGAATATCTGTCCGAAGTTGCACGTCTCCTTCAACCGTTATTTTATATTGGTTTCATTTTATCCACCCTGACGAAACCGCTTTCAAAACCTGATGCTGTGTTTCTCTTCCTACCGGCTACATTTTTTGTTTTGCAAATAATTTAAATAACAAGCTTATCGTCAGCACTCACCAACTTTCCGTATTACGGAAACTATTTCCGTTTTTATATCGAAAAATATAAGGGGAAGTCCCCATTATATTTTTCCGATTTTCATTGATATTTCTGCCGACGCCGTCTTGACTTTCTCAATTAACCCCGGAATACACTCTGACGTGAAACGAAACGCCGGACCACCAATACTTAAGGCTGCGATAACTTTATTATCATATCCAATAATCGGTGCGGCTACGGCAGCCGTATCTTCTGTTTTTTCACCAACGCTGATGGCGTAGCCACTTCTTCTAATTTCGGAAAGCTGGTTCATTAATTTCTGTTTTTCCTGGGAAGAAAGCTGTAAAAGACCAATGATCCGCTTTTTCTCATGCTCTGGCATATTCGCAAGAATCGTTTTGTTCGGCGCCCCAATATGTAAGGGAATTCGAGTGCCGAGATCCTCTGCAATCCGAATTTTCAACGGACTATCCACCTTTTCTATAACAATTCCTTCTGTACCATTCGTAATGTTCAAGTAAATGCTTTCCTCTACTTCACTTGCTAAGCGTTCCATAGCAGACCTGGCTACAAACCGAAAATCTACATTGTCCAATAAGCGAAGTCCAATCTCCATCCACCTGTAACCAGCTTTGTAGTGCTTTGTTTCAGGGGTTTGAGCAACAAGTCCATGTTGTACTAAAGAACTAAGCAATCTATGCAAGGTACTTAAAGGAAGAGACGTTTTCTCAGCCAATTCAGAGATTTGCCATCCATTTTTCGCATCGTCTGACATCAGTATGTCGATAATCATCATTGCTCGATCGATTGATTGAACCATTATAATAGCCCCTTATAGCCTGTTGCCTCATCTGGCTTACAGTTATGCGTAATAATATTCTTCTTACAATTGCTGTGAAGCAAGTTAATCCGATAAGATTTTTCCGTATCGCGGAAACTATTTCTAATTTTGAAATAATTATAAGAATCAACCTATTTCTTTGTCAAGAAAAAGAGAGACTTTTTTATGCTAAAAAACCAAGATACCAAATCTCCCGTTCCTTCTAAATTCGGTAAAGCATAAAAGAAAAAAGTTATATAACAACAGTTGACAAAAAACCTACTGTTATAATACAATAGGAACAAGAGAAAATTCTGAATAAAAAATTAACGGAGGGATAATCAATGACAAAGGATTTGGAATTCTATAGAAATCTGCCGAAGAAAATGTGCTGTGAATGTGGTGAACACTTTGAAGAACAGGCAGAATCTTATCTTCATGAATGTGAGCGTTGCTTCGGCCATAATCATGAATAAAAAGGTGAGTGCATGACGGTAGAAAACGTGGTCTAGTACCTTGTTTGTTCCTGAAATCAGGAATGGGCAAGGTACTATTGCTTTATTGTTGCATACCATTTATAAGCTACTGATTTATATAAGGAGAGAGTATAATGAACGACATCACCCAGCAGTTCCATGAAATTCCAACAACCTGTATCTCTGATGCCATGCAAGGACTTAACAATTTACATTCTTCCATTAAACCCTTGAAAGCTGAATATAAAATAGCCGGAAGAGCATTGACTGTAAAAATGCCAGTCGGGGATAATCTGTCTGTACTTAACGCAATTAGAGAAGCAAGACCGGGAGACATTTTAGTTATTGATGCCAAGGGCGATACATACCGTGCTATTGCAGGTGATTTTGTAGTAGAAATGGCGCAAGCATTAGGTATACAGGGCATGGTGGTCGATGGGGTTATCCGAGACATTATGGGAATCAAGCAATTGAATTTCCCTGTTTTCTGTAAAGGAACAACTGTAGCAGCGAGTAATAAAGCAGGTGTCGGAGAAATCAATGTACCTATATCATGTGGGGGAGCGAGTATTCAGCCACATGATATTATTGTAGGCGATGCGGATGGCGTCGTTGTCATTCCACAAACTGTTGAACAAGACATTCTAAATAAATCGCTAAAGAAAATGGAGAACGATCAAAAAAGGGCCGATAGTGTTCTGCAAAATAAAGAACGGATCATGCAGTATTTAGATAATATGTTACAAGGATCTTGATTTTTCCAACACCATATTCGGCATATAAAAGCGCCACAATTCTAAATATCCAATGGGATTGTGGCGCTTTTATATTCGCTAGTATTCAAAGCAGAAAGTATACACATTGTTTTTATTTTGTAATCCATGGAATAATGATCGGAGCCATAATAGAAACAAAAATCCCATTAACCCCCATAGCCACACCTGCAATGGCAGCCTGAAGCCTTCCTTCCAGCGCAGCTTGCGCTGTTCCAATACCATGCGCCTGTACCCCAAGTGCAAGTCCTCTTGATAGTGGATTATGGATGCCCATTTTATTCATAATCCAGGGACCCGTCATAGCTCCAAGCATCCCTGTTATTACCACAAAAACAGCAGTCAAGATTGTATCTCCATGAATGATGGAGGCGACCTCCACAGCCATGGGCGTCGTAATCGTTTTTAAACTCATGGAACGAATCAGCTCAGATGACAAATGAAGGCCTTTTAGCATAAGAACAGTTGCTGTTATACTTACTATGGAACCTGCTATTACCCCAGCAAATGAAGGAATGATATTTCGAAATAAGATGGCCCGGTTTTGGTATAAAGGAACCGCAATCCCTACGGTAGCAGGTCCCAGAAAAAAACTTAACATGTCTTTCGTGCCTTCGTATTCTTTATAATGAATATTGCTCAATATAAGTACAAAGATAATCAGTGATGTACTAACAAAAACCGGATGGGTAAGAGGGGAAGGCACCTTCCTGTTTAAGAAAAGGCTCCCTATATAGGCCCCAACCGTTATGATGAGCGTATATACCATAATCGTTTTATCCATATGCTCGCCTCTATATAATAAAAAAATTACTCTTGATTACTTTCCTTTTCACGAACCAGGAATTGCGAAACTTTTCCTGTCGTATAAATCCCAATCCATAAGCTTATTAATATTAAAAGAAACAGTAGCCAGCCCTGATGCAGCAGTAAATCTCCATAGCTCATTAAACCAACCGCAATAGGGATAAAGAAAAATGACAAATGTCTCAAAAGAAGAGACGACGCTTCTTCTACCCATTGCAGTGGTAGAACTTTTGCGGACAATAAAATAAAAAGAATCAGCAAGCCAATCAACGTTCCTGGTATAGGAAGATGGAAAGCCTCGACAGCGAAATTCCCCAATTCATTAAGGCTATACAAAAAAACAATTTGGATTGCTATCCGTACAACAGTTGTTACTTTTCTTTTCACAGCCCCCTACTCCTATCCATTTCCTGTGTGATAAATGGTGAAATTGTATAATCCGGATCGGCCATATACAAAACTTCAGGATAGAGCTTAACGCTCTATCCTGAGGGTAAACACATACTGAAGCAAATCGCTTGCTTATTCTTCTTTTCTATTAATGCATCGTTCACAAACGTGAACATATGATTCATATTGCTCCTTGATTTCACAACCACATTCACTGCACTCTTTTTTTGGAAGATTCCTGTAAAACGATAAATTCATTTTTGATTCCTCCAATTTGTTATTTCCCATCCGGCAGTGTATACTATTACATAACCTTTTATTTTTTTATCAGTGCTGGATGGTACGAAAGGTACATTATGCCTTCGTGAATTGTTCGGCTTCAGTTGAGCCTGCAAGGGCAACTGTCGACGACGTTCCACCGCTAATGACTTGAGAAACTTCGTCAAAGTAGCCAGTACCTACTTCGCGCTGATGTCTTGTGGCAGTGTAACCGTATTGTTCAGCAGCAAATTCTGCTTGTTGCAATTCGGAATATGCTGCCATTCCTTTTTCTTTATAGCCACGAGCCAAATCAAACATGCTGTAGTTAAGAGCATGGAACCCGGCAAGCGTTACAAACTGGAATTTATATCCCATTTTGCCCAGTTCAATCTGGAACTTCGCAATGGTTTCATCATCTAACTTTTTCTTCCAGTTAAAGGAAGGCGAGCAGTTATAAGCAAGCAACTTGCCAGGGAACTGTTCATGAATAGCATCCGCAAAACGTCTAGCCTCTTCAAGATTCGGCTCTGAAGTTTCGCACCAGATCATATCTGCATATGGTGCATAGGCAAGCCCTCTTGAAATCGCTTGATCAAGTCCATCTCTCGTTCTGTAGAAACCTTCCGGTGTACGCTCTCCCGTAATAAATGGCGCATCATACGGATCAGCATCACTAGTAATGAGGTTCGCTGCATTCGCATCTGTTCTCGCGATTAGCACAGTAGGAACACCCATTACGTCAGCAGCCAACCGTGCAGCAATTAAGTTGCGCACTGAAGTTTGTGTTGGCAGTAGAACTTTTCCGCCTAAGTGACCGCATTTCTTCTCAGAAGATAATTGGTCTTCGAGATGAACACCAGATGCACCTGCTTCAATCATTGCTTTCGTCAATTCGAATACGTTTAATGAACCGCCAAACCCAGCCTCCATATCCGCAACGATAGGGGCAAACCAATTAATATCATTTTTTCCTTCTGCATGATAGATTTGATCTGCACGCTGCAAAGCTTGGTTAATACGTTTGACAACACTTGGTACGCTGTTTGCCGGATACAAACTTTGGTCAGGATACATATTACCAGAAAGATTTGCATCAGCTGCAACCTGCCAACCGCTTAAGTAAATCGCCTTTAATCCTGCTTTGACTTGTTGTACTGCCTGATTGCCTGTTAGAGCACCTAAAGCATTAATATAGTCTTCTGTATTTACAAGATTCCAAAGACGTTCCGCTCCCATGCGGGCTAATGTATGTTCAATTTGAACAGAACCGCGGAGACGAATAACATCCTCAGCCGAATATGGTCTCTCAATACCTTTCCAACGACTGTCTTTCCAGCTTTCCTCCAGTTGTGTTGCATAATGTTCTACCATATCTCATCCACCTTTTCAAAATTAATGAATATATTTGTATCCAGGAAGAGTTAAGAAGTTCTCAAACTCATCATCAAGGATAAGCTGAGAGAACAACTCACTCGCCAACTGGTACTTACCGGAATGATACCGTTCTTCTCCAATTGCTTCTTTAATTGTTTTCAATTCCTCCCCAAGCAATTGCTTGAATAGCTGCTCTGTGACCTTACGTCCGTCATCAAGAATTCCTTTAGGATGACGAATCCACTGCCAAACCTGCGCCCGGGAAATTTCTGCTGTAGCTGCATCTTCCATAAGATTAAAAATCGGAACGGCACCATAGCCGCGAAGCCAAGCTTCGATATATTGAACTCCTACACTAATATTCGTACGGAGGCCTTCTTCTGTAATGGCTCCTTCTGGTGCTGCAAGGAGATCCGCTGCACTCACCTGCACATCCTCTCGCTTATTATCGATTTGGTTCGGTGTAGGCATAACATGATTGAATACTTCCAAAGCTACAGGCACTAAACCCGGATGGGCTACCCATGTTCCGTCATGCCCGTTTTTTGCCTCTCGTTCCTTATCGGCACGAACCTTGTTAAATGCTTCCTCGTTCGCTTCCGGGTCACCTTTAATTGGAATTTGAGCAGCCATCCCCCCAATGGCCGGTGCGTTCCGACGATGACACGTTTGCACTGTTAATTGTGTGTATGCACTCATAAACGGTACCGTCATCGTAACGTTGGCACGATCAGGCAGAATGATATGCGGCTGATTGCGGAACTTCTTGATATAGCTGAATATGTAGTCCCATCTTCCACAATTCAGCCCTGCCGAATGCTCACGCAATTCGTATAGTATTTCATCCATTTCGAATGTTGCCAAAATTGTTTCTATAAGAACAGTTGCTTTAATCGTTCCCTGTGAAATTCCCAGCTCGCTCTGCGCTAGAACAAATACTTCATTCCACAGCCTTGCTTCCGAGTGACTCTCAAGCTTAGGAAGATAAAAATAAGGCCCTGTTCCATTCTCAAGCAGCGTATCCGCGTTATGATAAAAATAAAGACCAAAATCGAACAAACTACCGGATACAGGTTCTCCATCGATGAGTACATTTTTCTCTTCCAGATGCCATCCACGTGGGCGGACAATTAACGTTGCTGTATTTTCATTCAATGAATATTGTTTTCCATCCGGATTTACGAATTGAATGTTTCTCCGAATCGCATCTCTTAAGTTGATTTGGCCTTCAATCGTATTGCTCCATGTCGGAGAGTTGGCATCCTCAAAATCTGCCATAAACATCTTTGCTCCGGAATTTAGGGCATTGATGACCATCTTACGATCTCCGGCAGGTCCGGTAATCTCTACTCTTCTGTCTTGAAGATCTGGCGGAAGGGGGGCAATGGTCCATGTACCTTTTCGAATATACTCTGTCTCTGGTAGAAAGTCTGGCATTTTTCCTGCATCAATTTCTTTTTGCCTTTCCTCGCGCTTTTGCAGTAAAGAAATTCGTGTCTTATTAAACTTCCTTTGCAATGTAGCCACAAACCCTAATGCTTCAGGTGTAAGAATGTCTTCATATCCATCTGGAACATCCCCTAGAATTTGTACTCCTACTGGGTAGGTTCTTGTATTCACGTCTTAACTGCCTCCTATCCAATCTGCTTCAACTCTGTATTATATAACACATTATTTTTATTATTTTTATTATAATACAGCATTCAAAAACGCGCAAGCTGTTTTTTATTTAATTTAGAAAATTTAATATTATTGGCTGATTTATTATTTTTCTGTACTAAATGAGTCCCCAAACTGTTCTTTTCACACAATTATTATATAACAGTTTTTATTTTACTTAATTATATTAATACAGAACTTTTTTTGACACAATAATTTTTTCATATTTCTCACAATAAAATTCGCATAATTTTGCTATTTGTCTATGTGGGAGAAGAAAAATATGTATTACTGG
Source organism: Aneurinibacillus aneurinilyticus ATCC 12856 (assembly GCF_000466385.1). Lineage (GTDB taxonomy): Bacteria > Bacillota > Bacilli > Aneurinibacillales > Aneurinibacillaceae > Aneurinibacillus > Aneurinibacillus aneurinilyticus. Next base: position 8,903 of record NZ_KE952883.1, on the reverse strand, counting down.
CTTTAAGGTCGTGCTCTACATAAAGAAAAGGCTGTAGAGTAGGATAATATCTACTCCACAGCCTCTTCTTCTTTTTGCCGAACCTCCTACTTCCAACCACCTGAACTTTTGTTACTACATCAAGTGAATTCTATATAGATTAACTTGCGATCTGTTCGTTGGAATTTCTTTCCTTCTCTGCTTGCAGAAAACGTTTTGTTTCCATGACAACGACCCCACTTAATCCGACTAGACCGATTAAGTTCGGGATTGCCATCAATCCGTTCGCAATATCAGCAAACGTCCAAACCAAACCAAGTTTTAAATTCGCACCAATCGCGACCATGCCCACAAAAATATAACGGTAGTATCGAACGGCTCTTCGACCAAACAGGTACTCCACACACTTCTCTCCATAATATGACCAGCCTAAAATCGTTGAATAAGCAAACAAAATAATCGCAATGCCGAGAATCATACTTCCCGTACTGCCAAATACAGATTGAAAAGCGAGTGTCGTTGCTTCCACACCTGTTTTACCGGACTGCCAGGCACCTGTTGTAACAAGCACAAGACCGGTAATCGTACATACGACAAACGTATCCAGAAATGTTCCTGTCATTGATACGAGTGCTTGCTTCGCTGGAGCGTCCGTTTTTGCCGCTGCCGCTGCAATCGGTGCGCTTCCCAAGCCAGCTTCATTTGCAAACACACCACGCGCTACCCCAATTTGAATGGCCGCTGCAACGGTTGCCCCGACAAAGCCGCCGGCAGCCGCAGTACCGTTAAACGCACCTGAGAAAATAAGCGAGAAAGCGGTCGGAACTTGATCTATATGATAGAAGATAATAATCAGTCCAGCAATAATATAAAAGAAGGCTTTTACCGGAACAAAATAGCCTGTAACTTTCCCGATTTTTTTAACACCGCCAAGGATTACGAGCGCAATAAATACAGCCATCATGATACCGGAAGCGAACGGTGGAACTGAAAAGTTGATTTTCATTGCCTCCGCGACCGAATTGGACTGCACCATATTTCCGATACCAAAAGAAGCAGTTGCACCAAAAATGGCAAACAGCACAGCCAGCCATTTTTTCCCCAGGCCACGCTCCAGATAATACATCGGACCACCGGAATATTCCCCATTTGCTCCCTTGATTCGATATTTTACCGCGAGAATCGCCTCTGAATATTTGGTTGCCATACCAAACAAAGCGGTAATCCACATCCAAAATATCGCACCAGGCCCTCCGATAGACACTGCTGTTGCGACTCCGGCGATGTTCCCCATCCCAATGGTTGCCGCCATAGCAGTCATCAGCGCCTGAAAGTGGCTAATATCACCGGCTGAGGATTTGTCCTGTGATTTTCCAAATGCTAGCTTGTGAGCATACCAAAGCTTGGCAAACTGCAGGCCCTGCAAACGTACCGTAAGAAGGATACCTGTTCCTACTAGGAGTATCAATGTAGGCAGCCCCCATACATAATAATTAATTACATCTAGTACTTTATTTACCGTCTCCATCTCCATTCTCCTTTATAAAAAAAGTAAAAAAACCATTTCATTCAAATGAAATGGTCTCTGGAGATACAAGGGATAGAAAAATAAACCGAGCAAAAATCGGTATTTCCTGTCGCTTGTCTCTGTCCTTTTACCTGAGAGATTATCCACTATATTGGGCGGATTTGCTCCTTCGGTGCTCTGTTTCCTTCATGTCGTTTAACGATAGAAGGGAGTCTCTCCAGAGATTCGTCCCCATGCAGTTCTACTTGTACTCAAGACCTGAGAGTTTCAAAGCTGCTTGACCAGCTTCTTGCCCCATCGGTAGATCAGCGATCTTCTCCTGTATGGTTCATCCGAATGCTATATTATTGATAAAGAATATTATAGACATGTGCAAGATAATAAATCAAGATACAATGTAAAAGACATCCTTTTTCGAATATTTACAAGTTGATGATCTTCAGTCTGCGATTAAGTTTGTTAAATCAAAGGGGTTACATAAAGTAGCACTTTATGGTCATAGTCTTGGCAGTTTGGTTTGCTTACTTTTCTCTTTCTTTTCTTACTTCCCACCGCAAGAGCTTGTTCATTCATCAAGTCAGATGTATGTAGACAACTGGAAATTCTACTGCTACTATGTAGATGATAACGATTATCAATTTTGATTAAAGGAGTTGTATCATTTCAAATGAAGGGGGATATGTAAGAACTTGACACAGTAATAAAGGTTCAGGTGGTTGGAAGGAGAAGATTCGGAAAAAAGAAGAGGGTGGATGCGCCCTGCGCTCCGGCAGAAGAAGGGACAGCATGTCTTTTTCCGAACGCTCCCGCTCACCATCCTTCCTTCTTTTCTTACCTCTCACCGCAAAAATGTATCGATTTATCCAATCAGATGTATATAACCTCTATGAAAGGCAAGCAGCTATTTATTTTAGAAATGAGTGATTTTTTAATGTTACGGCGATTTTTTGAATATTACCGCCCATATAAAGGCTTATTTTTTCTCGATTTTACCTGTGCAGTCTTGGCCGGTTTGCTAGAACTCGCTTTTCCGCTTGCTGTAAATCAATTCGTTGATAAATTACTTCCGGGACAGAATTGGTCTTTAATCTTTGCAGCATGCGTTGTTTTACTTGCAATTTACACTATTAATACCGGTATGCAGTACATTGTTACATACTGGGGACATATGCTTGGGATTAATATTGAAACGGACATGCGTAAAAAGCTGTTTGACCACATCCAAAAGCTTTCGTTCCGCTTTTTCGATAATAATAGGACAGGGCACTTGATGTCTCGTCTTTCAAATGATTTGATGGAAATCGGAGAGATAGCCCATCATGGACCAGAGGATTTGTTTATCGCTGTTATGACGCTCATTGGGGCGTTCGCCATGATGCTTTTTATCAATTGGAAGTTAGCTCTTCTTACATTTCTGGTCATACCCTTCCTTCTTTGGCTGACCATATTATTCAACAAGAAGATGACACAAGCATTTAGGCGCTTATTTTCCGATATAGCCGATTTCAATGCGGGTGTCGAAAACAGTATCGGTGGTATTCGCGTCGTGCAAGCTTTCGGAAATGAAGAGCACGAAAAAGCACAGTTTACAGTCAACAATAATCGCTTCCGGCTTACGAAGCTGCTCTCATATAAAATAATGGCTTTAAATTCATCCATCAGTTATATGCTAATGCGTCTCGTTACCTTGTTCGTCCTCCTCTGCGGAACCTGGTTCGTCATTAACAACGAGCTAACGTATGGAGAATTTGTCGGATTTGTTTTATTGACTAATATTCTGTTTAAACCAATCGAAAAAATCAATACAGTCATTGAGCTTTATCCAAAAGGCATTGCAGGCTTTAAGCGCTATATTGAGCTCCTTGAAACGGAACCCGATATTGCAGATGCGCCGAATGCAGTCGAAGTTGGGCATTTGAGAGGGGATATTCGCTTTAATGGGATAACCTTCGGATACGAAGGCAAAGATAAAGTACTTCAAAATATTGATTTGGAAATTCATCCGGGAGAAACGATTGCATTCGTTGGCCCTTCCGGTGCGGGTAAAACAACGCTGTGCAGCCTTCTGCCCCGATTTTATGAAGTCGAAGAAGGAAGCATATCCATCGATGGGATGGATATCCGGGAGATAAAGCTATCGTCGCTACGCAAACAAATCGGTATTGTACAACAGGATGTCTTTTTATTCTCCGGAACAATAAGAGAGAATATCGCGTACGGAAATTTACATGCGTCTGATTCTGAAATATGGGAGGCGGCACGACACGCAAAGCTGGACGATCTCATTCGCTCGCAACCCGAAGGGATGGATACGATAATAGGCGAACGTGGCGTGAAGCTTTCCGGCGGACAAAAGCAGCGGTTAGCTATCGCAAGGATGTTCCTGAAAAATCCGTCGATCCTGATTCTTGACGAAGCTACTTCCGCCCTTGATACTGAAACTGAATTAGCTATCCAGCAATCGCTTGCCGAGTTGTCTAAAGGCCGTACTACACTTATCATTGCTCACCGGCTGGCAACGATTAAAAATGCGGATCGGATTGTCGTTGTTACGAACCAAGGTATTGAAGAACAGGGACAGCACGAGGAATTGATTGAATCTGGCGGGGTATACAGCAGATTGCATGCTGCACAGTTTGGCTAATGAACGATTTTTTATAATTTAAATTCCTTGTCTGCACTTATCGTTTTCCATAAGGAGGCGATCCTTTCAGTAGAAATGACTCTTTCTCTGTACTGAAGAGTCATTTCTACTTTTTTGCAAGATGAACTACCTTTCCGGCTTTTGACCAACAAATTGGATGACATGGGATAATCCATTATGCAGGCTCCCTTCATGGCGTATAACTTCACCCATGAAAAAGTGTATGATTTTCCAATCATTGAAAATTTGTAAAAATTCTTCAGGTCGGTATAAAAAATCGAGTTCTTTAGGACCTCCGCTCTTATACGGTAGTTGATGTACAGAATAAACCTCACTTACATACAAACCACCTGGTCTAACAGCATTTTTGACTGATTCCAACGTTTTTAGCCGAAGCGGAGTTGGGAAATGACCAAAGATACATATAATCTGATCCCATTTCTCTTCTTCCCATCTAGCTGTGCTTAAATCTACAAGCTCTGTACAAACACATACCCCTCGTTTAGCTGCTAACTCTTTCGTTTTTTCCAAACCGGAAAAGGCGTAATCCCATGCGGTTACATTAAATAAACATTGGAACGAAATCCACCCTGCATATTTATCCTGCTTATGAAGTATTCAGTTATTCAATCAACAAGGTAATCCATATTTCTGTTAATTTTTCTTAATAACTCCGTAATAACTTTACCTTCTTCTTCGGTTAACCCTTTTACAATTTCTATTTCCCCTTTATTGAATTTTGGGTATAAGTCTTCGATTACTTCTTTACCTAAAGATGTAAGCTTTAGTTGCACTAATCTTCTGTCTCTTTGGTCCGCTACTCGCACACATAATTCTTTTCGTTCTAATGTGTTTGTAATACTGCTTACAGTAGCTACAGTAACTCCCATTAATTTGGCTACCTTTCTCATTTCCATCGGTTCCCATATCCAAAGATTATGTAGCAAGTCAAAAGCAGTCCATGAAAGGTTGTACTCAGAAAGAACCTCTCGCTCCATTTTTATTCTCATACGCTGAGCAGCCCGATACAGATTTGAAACGATGGTCATCGCTTCGAAATCATAAGGTTTCCCATGCAAACGACGTATTATATCTTTCTCTTCAGAAAGAAAGTTATCTTCCAGCATATTTATCCTCCACTATGTTTTCTATATATTTTCAAGGGTGTTGATTTTATATGTATGAATAAGTATATCATTTCATAATTTATAAGACTATAATTTCACCCTTATGCTTTCTCCGATTATAGGATCGCTGGCGATTATCATATTGTATACAAAAGAGCCCTACCCTTAAGAAAATGGTACGGCTCTTTCATGTAAATCATCCTAAAAAGAATCATCTTTAAAGACATTGACTTTCCTTGAAAATCCCTTACTTGTAATACTTAGATAAATAAACCCAACTACTAACCATGAGAATCCTACTATATGTCCGATTCTGTCCATTCCCCACAAAATATAGGCGCATACGAATAAACCAAGTAAAGGACACAAGACATAGGAGATAACCCCAGAGAAATTACGCTTTCTTCTTTTGACGAAATACTCTATAAATACTGACAAATTCACACAGAGAAAGCCGATCAATGCACCGAAAACAATAATAAGAAACATCACACTTAAATCAATGGCAACAGCACCTATGTATCCTACAACAGCCATAAATAAGATACTATAGGCAGGTGTTTTGTATTTAGGATGGATATGGGCAAACAACTTCGGCAATACTTGTTCACGCCCCATTCCATATAATAACCTTGAGGCAGCAGCTTGTCCTGCCAGAGCTGTTGAAATTCCGGAAAGCGAAATAATCAGGGCTAGTACAATAGCGAGTCCGCTTCCTCCTACAACCGTAGTGATCTCAAAAAACGCTGTATCCGCTGATTTGAAGGATTGAAAATCCGGAAAAACTATAGTAGCAAAATAGACTTGAATTATATACAACACCGCACTGATAACACAGGACAATATAGCTGCTTTCCCGACCATTTTCCCTGTTACATTAGAATCCTCAGCCATAGTCGTTACAGCATCAAAACCAAGAAAAGATAGAACAGCGATAGAGGCGCCTCCTATCAATGAGTTCCATGTAAACGTTTGCATATTATAAATCCCTTGTATAGAAAATATACTACCTACCCCTACCCCGTGAAGTAACGCTTTGATGGCAAATCCAACGAATAGTAAAATACTTACTATCATAATTCCTGTCATAAGGATATTAACTTTTGAAGCGATCTCCGTACCTATGCAGTTAAATATCGTTACTGGAACTACAAATACAAGAAGCATAAACCAAAGAGGAACAGAAGGGAATAATTCAATAGCATATACTGCGCTTAATTTATATAGAAGCATGGGAATCAGCACATAATCCAACAACATAGACCAGCCCGCAATGAATCCTAAATACGGATGAATGGCCCGTGATGTATAGCTGTAGGTAGAGCCTGCAATTGGAAAAGCTTCTGTCATCCTGCCGTAAGAATAAGCTGTAAATATCATTGCTATCAAGCCAATCACATATGATAAAACAGCATGTCCATTCGATACTTGTGCGAGAGAACCATAGAGAGTCTGAGCTGATACGGGTGCCATGAAAACCATTCCGAATATAACTAAATCCCGCGTTTTTAGCACTCTTTTTAATTCTTCTGTTTGCCTTTGTCCTCTAGAGTTGATAGTATTTTCGATGCTTGTAGCCGAATTGCTCGTCATTTCTATCTTCATAGGGAAGCTCACCCTCTTTCTCTAAAATTATTCATCTATATACATCTGGTTTGATAAATCGACAAACTTTTGTGGTAGGAGGTAAGAAAAGACGGAAGGGCGGTGGGTGGGCACGGTCGGAAAAAGACAGCTGGCCTTTCTTCTGCTGGAGCGCAGGGCGCATCCAACCGCGCTCCCCCGTCAAAATATATATAGTAAAAACGAAAGACTAGAGAAGTCTCTCCCTCACCTTGCTATACATAGGAAGAAACCATCTCTAGCTAGCGGCCAAAATTACCTCTTACTTTACAGGTTGCAGCTGTTTTACAGGTTCTTGTAAAAACTGCTTTACAAGCATCTCAGGGTGCGTTTTGTCTGCTACCTTATAATTTAATGCCGTCATGCGGAACGAATCACTTAAATAGAAACGCTCATACAAATCACCACGACCAGCAAGATCTGAACCGATAAAGTCCCAGCCAAGTCTGAATAAACGAATACGTTTTTCTGCATCAGCATTACGTGCCTGGTAATATTTCGCAATATCAGCAGACAGTGGACCATTTAGATCTTTTGAAGTTGGTGTAAGCATAAAGCCACCACCACCGATGATTTTAAGCAACTCTGTCGCCCGTGGAATCCATTTCGGCATTAAGCCTCGAAGAGCAAGTAATGGTTGATCATTTGGAGCCCAAACTCCTTTGTCTCCAACCTCGAAAGCGCCCTCTTCAGCAGCAATGACACCCGCACGCGTCATCTCCATCATATTCCATATTTCTCCCAGCTTCTCTTGAACATGATCAAATGTATTAACCCCTGTGGTATCCGCGATCATATGGCCCAAGCCAAAAGCAAATTCAAGTTTCGTCAGGGCTCGATTCATCGCTTGAAGGATAATATAGTTTCTCCAGTATCCCTCTCCAATTACTTCTGAATAACCGATGGTATCTCCATCCATGAATACACGATCTTTTGGTACATGTACATCATCGAAAATAACTACCGCATCCATCTCGTCAAAACGGGAAGACAGCGGATAATCAAAGTTATTTCTATCCTTGCTGTATGAATCGCGGCAAATAAACTTTAATCCTGGTGTGTTCATAGGGACTGCGAAACAAATTGCATACTTCCTATCTTGAAGTCGAATATCGCTGCCTGGATATACCGTTAATTCATCTGCAAATGGAGCTAATGTTGCTAGCATACGTGCGCCCCGTACGATAATTGAGTCTTCTGTTTCCCCGACCTTATGCAGAGATATTTCCCCTCCACCCTGCTCAGCTTCGGATACAGAACGATCAACTTGTGGGTTAATAATCGAGTGCGTCATAATTAAATCGTTATCCCGAACATACTTTTGATAGTTAATTAAATTCTGTGCTCCTTGTTCATTTCCGCGCCGGGCCCATACATCTGCGTGTCCGGCAAAACAAGCAAAAGTGACATTCATATAATCCGGACTTCTTCCCATTAAGCCAACAGAAGCCTCTGCCCAAATTTTCATCGCTTTGCGAATTCGTTTAATATCTTCTTTACTTCTTGGAATTAAGTGAGTAATTCCAAACCGTTCACCTGTTTCTGATGATGTTGTTGTCATAATCTCTGGAAATTCATGCTGTAAATCGAAAAGTTTTGCTACTTGTTTAGCAGCACCTTTAAACGCAGGATGGGTCGTTACATCTTTCACTAATTCACCATCAAGCCAAATTTCGCGCCCGTCCTTTTTCAAATCTTCGAGAAATTGTTGCCCTGTTCTTATCGCCATAATAAAATCCTCCCATCAATCTTTTATAATTTACAGAATCATTAAATATTTAACGTTTTATATCGAAAGAATAATATAATATTTTTAATTTGTCAACACATTGTAAATTTTCTGTATATATTTTCATCACTTACGTTTATAAAAAATTTTAAATTTATCTGAATCGTTAAATATGATACAATATCGTTAGATAACAAATGAGTTTGAATTTCTTTACAATCCAACATTTATTTACTCTTAAGGATGTTGATTATCCAGTATAATCCAAAGTAG
>NZ_KE952882.1:9596-35749 GCF_000466385.1 Aneurinibacillus aneurinilyticus ATCC 12856 | reverse complement strand
TTCGCAAGAAAAACTTTAATTTATAGAGGGAGAAATAATATGATTTCAGAAACAAATATAGTCCACACACGCGATTATTCTCGTGCCGGGCTATGGTTGCTTATTTTAGGAATTGTACTTGTCGCATCTAATTTGCGGGCTCCGCTTACATCGGTTGGGCCGTTAATTGGAGTCATCCGTGATGATACGGGCATATCGAACGCGTTAGCGGGCATGCTGACCACCTTTCCATTGCTGGCTTTTGCGCTTCTTTCCCCGTTCGCACCTAAAATCGCCCGGAAATTCGGGATGGAAATGACATTGCTGGTGAGCCTGCTCGTTCTGACGGCTGGGATTCTTTTGCGTTCGGTGCCAGTAGTCGGAGCGCTATTTTGGGGAACGGCCTTGCTCGGAATGGCCATTGCAATGGGGAATGTACTGTTGCCCAGTATGATTAAGCAGGAGTTTCCGAAGAAAATGGGACTAATGACAGGCGTATATTCTGTTTCAATGAATTTATGGGCAGCTATTGCCTCAGGTATTAGCATCCCGCTTGCACAAGGAATTGGCTTTGGCTGGCGTGGCTCCCTTCTTTTTTGGGCGCTTCTTTCTGCGGTTTCTTTATTGGTTTGGCTACCTCAACTTCGTTATCGCCATCAACGTTCCGCTGCTGCGCAAGGAACAGTAGCGCCTGCCGCCAACTTATGGCGTTCCCGTATAGCCTGGCAAGTCACTATGTTTATGGGCTTACAATCATTATGCTTTTATGTAATTATTGCATGGCTTCCTGAAATTCTGCGCCAGCAAGGGGTTGGCTCTTCATCTGCGGGATGGATGCTTTCATTAATGCAGTTTGTTAGCCTCCCAGCTACATTCATTATGCCCATGCTTGCCAGTCGCAGTTCAAACCAGCGCATGCTTGTAGGCATTACTTCGGCTCTGTTGCTTACTGGTTACATAGGGCTTCTTGGTGGAAGTATACTGTTCATGCCATTATGGATTATATTAATTGGTATCGCGACCGGCTCCTGCTTTAGTCTGGCTGTAATGTTTTTTGCGCTGCGGACCCGCAGCGTGCATGAAGCAGCCGAACTGTCAGGTATGGCGCAATCGATTGGCTATTTGCTTGCTGCCGTAGGACCTACTCTTTTTGGTTTTATACACGATGCAACACATGGTTGGAATGTTCCTCTTATTATGCTTAGTATTGTGGCGGTTCTTCTATTTATTTTTGGATTCGGTGCCGGTAGCAGCAGATATGTACTTTCGGAAGAGAAGAATATAAGGTAAGATTTTAATTGTGAGAAACGTATTTATGTAAATAGAGGAGGAAGAAGGATGTTTAACAAAATTTTAGTAGCGATTGATGGTTCAGAGATGGGGAATAAAGCGCTGGAGGCGGCAATAAGCATTGCGCAGGAACAAAACGCCCGTATTAGCCTGTTGCATGTTGGGAAAGAGGCAATCACTTCTCCGTATATGATGGGGGGAATTCCATATATTCCCGAAGATTATATTGCTGAAATGGAAGAGTCGTTGAAAAAAGAGGGCGAGGCGTTGCTTAGTGAGGCAAAAGCCAAAGCAGCCGCAGCGAACGTACCAGCAGAAGCTTTCTATGCCAAAGGAGATCCGGCACGCCAAATTCTTGATCAGGCTGAGGAAGGCGGGTATCATTTAATCGTCATCGGCAGCCGGGGACTGAGCGGTTTTAAAGAGATGATGCTTGGCAGCGTTAGCCATAAAGTATCTCAGCTATCAAAATGCCCAGTTTTAATCGTGAAATAATAAATCATTCATATAAAAAAGCCTGACACAGGCTTCCGTGTAAAGGAAACCTCATGTCAGGCTTTTTTATATTTTTGATCTTATTCCTCTATATGGTGACAGTATTTTCGGATAAGCTTGGAAGCTCTTGTCTGGCTGAGGCGTAAATCATTGGCCACCTTTCTGGAACTGCCCCACTTTTTATATGAATTAACGATTAGCTCTCTTTCCAATTTTTCCACAGCTTCATCGAAAGAAGCGGGAAACGAGGAATGAGAATGGATTTTAGCTTGTTGATAAATCATTTCAGGTAGATCCTGTACCCCGATCACAGAATCAGTCGTAACGACCAGTCTCTCCATAATGTTCTCCAATTGCCGGATGTTGCCCGGCCAGGAGTAGCTAACCATAAGATCAAGGCATTCCTGAGAAATTAATCGATCAACTCCGTATTTGTGATTGAATTTATTCAGAAAATAATAGGTTAAAGGAACAATGTCCTCTATTCTTTCCCGGAGCGGCGGAATTTTGATTTCGATAACATGCAAACGATAGTATAAATCCTCCCGAAAGAGTTTTTTTCTACCATGTCGAGCAAATTGCGATTAGTAGCTGTAATAATGCGAATGTTTACTTTTTTCATTTCTCTGCCACCGACCGGAAGGAATTGTCGCTCTTGAATAACCTGTAGCAGCTTGGCCTGAATTTTCGGCGAGATTTCTCCAATTTCGTCAAGGAAGAGCGTACCGTTGTGCGCTGATTCTATCAGGCCGATTTTCCCTGCTTTGCTGGCCCCGGTAAAGGCCCCCTGAGAGTAGCCGAATAATTCCGATTCCAACAGTTCCTCAGGAATTGCGGCACAGTTAATTGCCAGAAAAGGCCCGGATTTTTGCTGGCTTAAACTGTGGATGTATTGTGCAAAAACTCCTTTACCTGTCCCGGATTCTCCTTGAATGAGAATGGTAGAATCAACAGATGCGATTTTTGTGCAAAACGCAAGGAGGTTTTTCATTTTTTCGCAATTGGTAATAATGGGACTTCCTGATGTATGCATGTCATTGTCATCTTTGTTTCTTTGTTCGTTTAGATATCTAATCTTTTTGTAATTTGGCTCGTGTCCGGTAATGACTACAAGTTCAATTTCCTGTGCCGAATTCAAAAGCGGGATCGCTGTCGTAATAAGCTCTCCGCCATAGTGCGTTGTTTGCTTGATTGTAACCGCTTTTTTCTCTTCAAAAACAAGCGGAACGATAGATGGAGTCCAATATCCTTGATTAAAAAATTCTTCATTCGCTTTTCCGATTACTTCAGAGCGTTTTAGTCCGTAATGGTTTTCGAATACTTTGTTGCAGAAGACAATGCACCGATTCTCGTCAAGAACATAAATCTCATTTGAAGCGTTGTCCAAGATTTTTTCCAGCATATCTATTCGCATTTCAATCGTGTTATGATGATTTGTTTCTTCTTTCATAAGGCAGCCCCCCATAAGAACACCGAATCGAAAACAACTCGAAAAGAATTAAAAATAACTCAAATTAATTAATATTAAGAATATTATTACTGTGAAAAATCGTTTAAATCAAGGAAAAAATGTTGGCACACCGCTTGCAAATATAAAATGGCGTACTCTTCAATCATGATTTATTCAGTCTTAAATCGTATGGTATATACGCTAAAAGGAGATGAGTGAGCCAAGAATGTAAGCGATTTCTTATATTAAATGCATCGAGTTACTTCCAGTTCAATCTTACAAAAAGGCGATAAATGAAAGGGGAATGTATGATGGCAAACCAAGTACAAGCAAATAACACTTCTGTAATGATAAAAACGATTCCATACCGTTTATATACGGAGCCACAGGTTTTAAAAGAAGAACAGGAGAAAATCTTTGCTCGTTCCTGGCAGTTCGTAGGGCATAGTAGTCAAGTGCAGAAGCAGGGAGATTATTTCACTTGTGAAGTAGCCGGGGAGCCAATTCTTGTCGTGCGGGGGAAAGACGATCAAGTTCGTGCCTTTTATAATGTGTGTCCGCACCGTGCAACCAAACTAGAAAAAACCGACGAAGGAAATAAAAAAATTCTGCAATGCGGTTATCATGGATGGACCTTCAACTTGGACGGTTCTTTATATAAAGCACCTAATTTCAAGAATGCTGACCCGTTTTGTGAAGGGGACGCCTGCCTTCGGACTATACGCCTGGAGATGGAAGCTTCCATGATTTTTGTGAATCTGGATGATGATGCTTTACCGTTGGCTGAAAGCTACGGCGATTTCTTTGCATCTCTTAAGGATGTTGAATTTCTAGGTGAGTTGAAAAAGGTATGGGAGAAAAAACGTGTCATCAAAGCAAACTGGAAGGCGTTTATCGATAATTATTTGGAGTGTGATCATTGCCCGATTGCCCATCCGTCATTTGTTTCTACTTTGGATATGAGTCAATATTCCATTGTTGCATGCGAGAATTACTCTGTGCAAGGCACAATCGTTAAGCCGGATAAGCAATATGGAAGCGTGGAACTTAATAAAGCGGAATTTCAGGGCGGACGTTTTTATTGGCTATGGCCAAACATGATGGTGACGATTTATCCAGGGTCCGGAAATATGACAGTCATCCAGATGGTGCCGATTGATCATGAGACTACGCTAGGTGTGTATCATGTTTTCTTCCGCGATAAGAATCTGACACAAGAAGAAAAAGATTTATTGGCATTTATGGAACAGGTTCGGGATGAGGACGTAGAGCTGGTGGAATTAGAGCAGATTGGGTTTCGTTCCCGCGCGTTTAAGGAAGGAAGGTTTTCTCCAACTGAACATGGAGTACGCCAATTCCACGATATGATTCGGGAAGCACTGGATATAAAAGCTTAAAAAGAACATATGACCGAAAGCATGAAGGGGAGTGATGTATAAATGAAAAAGCATTTATTTATTAATGGAGAATGGGTAGAAGCGAAGCAATACAGCCCGCTTTATTCGCCTTATTCTGAGGAGGTCATTGCCGAAGTTCCGGCAGCAACAGAAGAGGAAACAGAACAAGCCATCGCTTCGGCATATCAGGCCAGAGAGGTTATGGCGAAGATGCCTGCTCACCAACGAGCGAACATTCTGAATGAACTGGCCCGTCTGCTTGCGGATCGGGCGGAGGAAGCGGCTCGCATTATCGCTTTGGAAGCAGCAAAGCCGATTGCGATGGCTCGTGCGGAGGTGGCCCGCTCTGTTGAAACATATAAATTCGCGGCCGAAGAAGCCAAACGAATTCATGGGGAGACGATACCGCTTGATGCAGCACCTGGAGGAGAAGGCAGAGTTGCCTATACCGTTCGTGAGCCACTAGGCGTAATCGGGGCCATTACACCGTTTAACTTCCCGTTGAATCTTGTAGCTCATAAGGTGGGACCGGCCATTGCTGCGGGAAATACAGTTGTTCTTAAACCTGCGACACAGACTCCGCTAACGGCTTTTTTTCTCGCCGAATTGTTGCAGGAAGCCGGATTGCCTGCTGGAGCGTTAAATGTAGTTACGGGCAGTGGCCGGGTAGTCGGAGAGAAGATTGTAGACGATGACCGGGTGAGCGTCATTACGTTTACCGGAAGCCCTGCTGTTGGTATTGGTATTCGCAATAAAGCAGGATTAAAGCGAACAACGTTGGAGTTAGGTTCAAACGCGGCGGTGATTATCGATAAAGGGATAAATGTTGACAAAATCATTTCGCGGTGTGTAGCAGGTGCTTTTTCCAATCAGGGCCAGGTCTGTATTTCTTTGCAGCGGGTATATGCTCATGATACGATTTATGATGAATTTGTAGAAAAATTCGTGGTGGAAACCGAAAAGCTGAAAATCGGGGACCCGCTGAAATCTGACACGTTTGTTTCTGCGTTGATTTCACCTCAGGATGTACAAAGGGCACTGCAATGGATTGAAGAAGCGCGACAGGCCGGAGCGAGAATCGTTACAGGCGGAAAAGCAGAAGGGAACGTCCTTTATCCGACGGTTGTTTTAGAAGGTGATGCAAGCCTGAAGGTATCGTGCCAGGAAGTGTTCGCTCCGATTGTCGTAGTCAACCGGATCGCTTCCGTTCAAGAAGGTATTGATTCGGTGAATGATTCCCAGTATGGTCTACAGGCGGGAATCTATACCGATAATGTACATACCGCTTTGGATGCAGCCGATAAATTGCATGTCGGTGGAGTAATGATTAATGATATTCCGACCTTCCGGGTGGATCACATGCCTTATGGAGGTGTAAAGGAAAGCGGAACAGGACGTGAGGGAATTAAATATGCGATAGAAGAAATGACGGAGCTGAAGCTAGTCATCTGGAATCGAAACTAGTATCAGCAGTATTCCTTTCTGTCGGAACAAAGGAGAAGAACATATGAACAAAGCATTGAAGATTGCCGTCATTCCTGGTGATGGCATCGGCCCGGAAGTTATCGATGAAGGGGTCAAAGTCCTTAAAAAGATGACGGAGGGGAGCGATTTTTACTTTGAATTTACATACTTCCCATGGGGGTGCGAGTATTACGCAAAGAACGGGAAAATGATGGCTGACGACGGTATTGAACAGCTAAAAGCGTTTGATGCAATTTATTTGGGAGCTGTAGGCTATCCTGGAGTACCCGATCATATTTCGCTTTGGGATTTATTGTTAAAAATTCGAAAAGAGTTCGATCAATATGTCAATATTCGCCCGATTACTTTGCTGCAGGGCGCGCCTTGTCCTTTACAGGAAGCCAAAAGAGATAATATCGACATGCTGTTCATCCGGGAGAATAGCGAAGGAGAATATGCCGGTGCCGGTGATTGGCTGTTTAGAGGAAAGCCAGAAGAAGTAGTTTTACAGACGGGGGTCTTCTCGCGCAAGGGAACGGAGCGAATTATCCGCTATGCTTTTGAAACCGCCAGGAAACTGAATAAATCACTGACCAGCATCAGCAAAGGAAATGCGCTAAACTACTCGATGGTATTCTGGGATCAGGTTTTTGAAGAAGTGAGCCGGGAGTACCCGGATGTGCAAACCTATTCGTATTTGGTAGATGCGGCCAGCATGTTTATGATTATGCAGCCGGAGCGCTTTGAAGTTGTCGTCACTTCCAATTTATTTGGAGATATTCTGACTGATTTAGGTGCCGCTCTTGCAGGTGGACTCGGTCTGGCTGCAGGGGCCAACATCAATCCAGAGAGAACATATCCTTCCATGTTTGAGCCGATTCACGGCTCTGCTCCGGATATCGCCGGAAAGGGATTGGCAAACCCGCTTGCGGCGATGTGGTCAGCCAGCCAGATGCTTGACTTTTTTGGATATGAACAGCGAGGCCGCATGGTATTGGATGCGATTGAACAACTGCTGACGGAAAAAGACACGCTAACTCCAGATATGGGAGGGTCCGCTTCTACATCGGAAGTCGGAGATCGGATGCTTCAGCTTTTAACTGATATGTTACATCAAGCAAGTATTTCAGATAATTGATAAAGGGGAGTCACAGGAGGTGTTGCTTTGTATACACCTCCCTCTTTATCCGGTTTTCGTATAAATGCAAGGAACAGACGAGTTGAAATCACTTCGTTGAGTTGAAAAAAACTCAATATTCACTCTCTTTGTGCGGGGTTTTGTCAGGTATATTGCAGAAAAACAAGCTAGTTGGGATTTGGCTTCTTTTTTGCACATTTATTATGTTGTATTAACATTATTGGGATAGTGGTGAGAGTGATTAACTGAATGTGACGACAGGTCAGGAAACATGGGGGGATGAACAAGGTAGGATATTAGAAAACATGTTTTTGTAAACGCTTTTACTTGAAAAATAAATAAAGGAGTGAATCGATTGGCGAACAAGAAAGCGGTATTTTATATATCATTATGCGTTAGCCTTGTTTTTATTGTCTTTGGAGTATTTATGCCGGAGAAGCTGGGTGCTTTTTCTAGTTCTTTTTTAAGTCTTACGTATGATAACTTCGGGTGGCTGTATCTTACTTCTGTTTTTGTGTTTTTCCTCTTCTGTACGTATCTTGCGTTCTCTAAATTTGGAAAAATCAGACTTGGAGACGATACCGACCGCCCTGAATATAAAACAGCATCATGGCTGGCGATGCTTTTCAGTGCCGCTATTGGTATTAGTCTTATGTTCTGGGGAGTCGCCGAGCCTGTCTACTATTATGTAACACCTCCGTTAGGTAAAGGTGGGACACCTGAGGCGGCAGGACAGGCCATACAGTATGTATATTTTCACTGGGGTGTTTCCGGTTGGGCCTGTTATGCGCTAGTTGGTGTTTGTTTAGCTTATTTTCAATTTCGTAAAAAGCAACCCGCTTTGATGAGCTCCGCTTTTTATCCTGTTCTAGGAGAGAAAGTAAAAGGGCCTATTGGAAAAACGATTGACATTCTAGCTGTACTGGCTACCGTATTTGGCGTAACGACATCGTTGGGGCTTGGAACGATGCAGATTTCCAATGGTTTGCATTACCTTTGGGGTGTTCCTGATACGCAGACGGTACAGTTTATTATTATCATGGTCGTTACGGTTCTGTATTTGACGTCTGCAATTTCCGGATTGGATAAAGGAATTAAAATCTTGTCCAATACGAATATGCTGCTCGCTTTTACGATTATGGGATTAATCCTTGTATTCGGTCCGACAAAAGAAATCTTTAAAATCTTTTTCAATGGTGTAGGAAGCTATGTACAGAACTTCATCGGCATGACCTTCCGCCTGGAGCCTTTCCGCCAGGATACGTGGATTGCGAATTGGACCTTGTTCTATTGGGGCTGGTGGATTGCGTGGTCCCCGCTGGTAGGAAGCTTTATTGCCAGGATTTCTAAGGGCAGAACGATTAAAGAGTTTATGATAGGCGTGCTATTCGTACTGGTAGTTGGCTCTTTCTTCTGGTTTGCCGTCTTTGGCGGCTCGGCTCTCCACTTTGTTCACAATTTAGGGAATACAGCGTTTGCCGACGCCGTAACCCAGGATGTTACGTCCGCCTTGTTCAAATTTTTTGAGTTCTTCCCATTCAGCTCTGTACTTAGTGTATTAGCGGTTGCATTGATAGGAATATTCTTTATTACGTCGGCTGATTCTGCGATTTTTGTGTTGGGAATGCTTAGCGAGGATGGAAATCAGAATCCGGCTAATCGGACGAAGATTATATGGGGACTTATTATCGCTGTTGTTGCGATGATTTTATTAGCAAGCGGCGGATTGAAAGGACTGCAATCGGTCTCCGTTGCTGCGGCGCTGCCATTCTCGTTCGTTATGCTGTATATGTGCTACTCCATGTATAAAGGATTGCATAGCGAATCAATGGCCATAGCGCAAAATGAAGAAGAGAAAAAAGTGAAGAAGGGAGCATAAACGGAAGTTTCGCTTTATAGTATACACAAGCCTGTGATCGATTAATTATCGGTTACAGGCTCATTTCGTGTGTGAAGGAATTGTTTTCTCACAAGGAAGAGACACGGCCGCTTTGGAGCATACTGGATAATCAACACCTTTGATAATTAGCTTTAAGATGTTGACAAGAGAGGTCGATTGTCCTACTATGTAAATGATTATCATTATCAATCATTAGGTTAGATACTTCATTAGGAGTATTTTTCTTTTTTGTTTTAATTGATAATGAATTTCATTATTGTGTTGGAAGGAGAATATTGATGAACCACATAGTAAAAAAAAGCACAATGGCCTTGCTGGCAGCGTCGCTTTTCATCGCACCACACACCGTTACGTATGCCCAATCGAGTAGCCCTGAGGAAGTGGTACGTATTTGGGAGGGAGCATACGGATTATCCGTATCGGTCGATAAGGTCCATACGATTTTAGCCGGAAAAAAGGATGCGAACTTTGTGACTACCGTAGATATTGAAGAGCTTGTGCCCGGTACGTTCTTGCCTGGAAGAGAAATTACTTTCTCATTGCCAAAAGGAATTAAATCAGAAAGCAAAATTAATGTTTCCCATAATAGCGACTTGAAAATTGAGACGACAACAGGCAAAATTACGATTACTGTGCCCCATGATCGGCAGGAACAAAAATATCGCTTGCAGGCGACGATGCGTTTAACGGCAAGAGTGGACAAGAAAGGGGAGATGAAAGCATCAATTAAAGGGGATGGAATTACCGCCCATGATATTTTAATTGCCAAAGTCGATCCGACAAGCCGTATTGAAGCGGCAGCAAAGCCGGAATCTGTATCATTGTTGCTTGGCAAGCAGCAGCAGGCAGCTCCCGATCTTCTGTTTACCGAGGAGATCAAAGGCGCTTTTCGAAAGGAAGGGAATGCGGATATTTCATTCTATCTTCCACATGAAGGAATGTACTTCAGCGCACCGCCTACAGTTGATGTCATACAAGGTGATCTTGAAATTGACCCGTATTCGGTTCAAGTATTGGATAATCGAACCGGTGAACATGAGAATGTCATAACTTTCAAAATAAAAAAAGAGAGCACAAAGCCCTCTGTCATTCGAGTATCCAATATAAAAATTACTACGAATCGGATGATAGCGGACGGAATATACAACCTTACCGTTCTGGGAGATGCTCTATCTCATATATCCCTTTTGGATGATTCGAAAAGTAAACAGTTTCCACGTGTAAGTCAATTCCCGTACGTTTATGTTAATTATCAAAACAAAAGTGAGATGAAAAGAAGCGAGATTTCATTGATGCCCGGCAGCCTGAATTATTACGAAGGAAAAACAGAGAAAAAAATGTCCGCTCCTTCATACATAAAACAAAATCGGATATACGTCCCGGTAGATTTCTTTATTGATACGCTAGGGCTGCATGAAAGCCATGTTTTGTGGAGCGAGTCTGATCGCGTGCTTACGCTTTTGAAAAATTCGACCATTATACAGTTGCAGATGGACAATAATATGGCAAGGCTAAACCGAGTAGATATTCCACTTTCTGCCGGTATAGAGAAACGAGACGGAAAAATTATGGTTCCACTGACGGATATGGCAGCTTTAGTAGGAATGAAAACAAAATGGGATGCTGCAACAGGAAGGATAATACTTAATCATTCCTAATGAGATAATTTTATGTAGTAAGAAATATAGGAACATATATGCACTTATTAATTGATAATAATTATCTTTTTTAATATATATGAAGTTAAAAAATTAAAAGCTTATGAGTCAGGTAATATATATTTGCTCGAATACACTACACAGTTGCTTGGAACATACCCGCCTGGCACGGAAACAGGGGGCTATGGGATTGTGTAAGTGTGGTATATTGACAAAGCTGATTTTTGCTATTATTATTTAATGAAAATGAAAATCATTATCTGTATTTATATATTAAATGAAAGGCAGCAGCACAATATGTGAAGGAGTGTCTTTATGAGCCATTTATATACGGAGAGCTTGTCGCTTGCTTATGTGGATCGGTTGATTGTTGAGGAGCTAAACCTGAAAATTCCAGAGGGAAAGGTTACGGCTCTTGTCGGCGCAAATGGGTCGGGTAAGTCAACGATTCTCAAGGCCATGGCCCGTATCCTGCAGCCGAAGACCGGAACCGTTTATTTAGACGGAAAGGCCATTCACAAACAGGCGACGAAAAAAGTGGCACAGCAACTCGCTATTCTTCCGCAAAATCCAGAAGCCCCAGCCGGATTAACAGTGACAGAGCTGGTCTCATATGGACGCTTTCCACACCAAAAAGGATTTAATACAGTAAAAGAAGAAGATCGCAGAATGATTAGCTGGGCTATAACGGTAACCGGTATGAATGATTTTGCTGAACGGGCAGTAGACAATTTGTCCGGAGGGCAGCGACAGCGCGCCTGGATTGCCATGGCCTTGGCACAGGGGACAAGCATTCTTCTGCTAGATGAGCCAACCACATTTCTGGACATGGCCCATCAGCTGGAGGTGCTGAAATTGCTCAAAAAGCTAAATGAAGAGGAATCCCGCACCATCATTATGGTTGTGCATGATCTCAACCATGCGTCTCGCTTTGCCGATCATGTGGTAGCGATTAAGAAAGGGAAAGTAATAGAAGAGGGGGCACCTGATGAAGTAATGACCCATGAAGTGCTGTCCAAAGTGTTTGGGATTGAGGCGGATATTATTTCTGACCCTCGAACCGGTGTTCCGATTTGTATTCCGTACGAATTATCCAGATAATGAAAAAACGCCGCAAAGACATACATCTTTGCGGCGTTTGTATTGAATGGTTATTTTGTCTCAAGAATAACTGTATTGGCGTTGCTTATAGGAGGCAGGCTCATCGTCATGATAGGTCCATAATAGGCGGTTACTTTGTCACCTTTCTTTACCTGCTCCTTGGTTATGGTTTTACCGTCTACTGACAGCACAGTTGTTTCTTCATTGAATCCTAATACGACATCGTTTTCTATCTTGTTATCGGAATCTCCGTCCACATGTACAAGCGTATTATCTTTGTCTTCACGGATTTCTGTAACCGTTCCGGTTACTTTGCCCAGTTGCTGAAAAACAACAATACGTTCGGCATGCCCTTGCGGTGGCAGGCTTTTTGTCAGTTTCGGGCTGTAGAAGGCTTGCACTTTCATATTGTTCTTTATATCTTTTGCTGTTAGCGGTTTTGACGTAACCCCATCGATAATCTCCGTTTTGTCATCGATATTCAAGGCGATTGAGCTATGTCCGTTTGGTGTAATTGCTTTCCCCATAACATACAGCAATTTATTACTTGACTCAAGGTCTTTTACTTCTGTAATGACGCCGTCTGTTTGCAGCATATTTTGCACGGCATCCTTAGATGCAGAAATCGTAATGACACCTGTTTCATCTACCTTTGTCCTCATCTTTAACACTTTTTCCGCGAAGCTTAGCGGGACATATGTTCTTCCATCTTTCAATTCCGGAGCTTTTCCGAGTTGTACCAGCATACGGGCTACATTATAGCGATCCTCCCCGATTGTAAGGGAGAACCATTGGGCTGCCTGCTGCAATTCAACGGTTTTCTTTTCTTGATTCCATGTTACTTTGTAGTCAAGTGCTTCCGTCAGGGAACGAAGAGGTATCATAAGCTCGTTCTCCGAGCTATAAACGGATCGATCCTGTAATGGCTTGCCGTTTACCACGAGTATGTAATTCATTTTGTTAAACGAATCCTGCGGTGTGCTCGCGATAGGGACAGGGATAGGGTGTGCCTCCGGCTTGTCTGCTTGGGCAGCAACTGCTCCCATACTTCCCAGCAGCAAACAGCTTGTCACGCACATTCCAATCATTTTTTTCATAACATCATCCTCCATCTCCTGGTGTGTTTTTCGTTCAATAATACAGACGGGGACAAAGAGAAAAAGTGTGCAATATAAACAAAAAAAGCTACAATATCAACTTAGTGCCATATTAATATTATGTATGTTTATCTTTATAAAGCATCGCCTAATAAGCATAATTGAGTAAATAGGCGGTTTTTCCTAGGAAA
The DNA here is from genome assembly GCF_000466385.1 of Aneurinibacillus aneurinilyticus ATCC 12856. GTDB lineage: Bacteria > Bacillota > Bacilli > Aneurinibacillales > Aneurinibacillaceae > Aneurinibacillus > Aneurinibacillus aneurinilyticus. The sequence goes on along the minus strand of NZ_KE952882.1, from coordinate 22,589 downwards.
AAATTTTCTTATATTTAATTTTTATACATTGTAAAATTAAAGCTAGACACTATATATAAGTTGCTAATAAGTTTTCGGGTAGGCAACTCAATTTGGGGGAATGGAAGTGGAGAGAATCAAAGAATATAGAAACTGTAAGAATTGTTGGTGGGCGAAGGATATGGAATGTACAAGAAAGCTATGCTGTTTTAATAATCGATGGATAAATGATCCTACTTATTTATGCTACGGGTGGCGACCGATAAACACCGAAGAAAAGCATGCGTATCTTGATAAGTATGGATATGAGCATAAGCGGGTTGGAATTATTCCGACATTGCAATAAAATTTCAAGCAGCAAATGAATCCTTTCATGTATACAGTAGAGAAAAATAAGATTACTGTAGGCTTGAAGGGATTTTTTATTGTATGGTGAATACTGTGATAGACGGGTAAGAATGCAGGAAGGTAGTATACAAGGAACAGGAGTGAGAAAAACAGTATGGGTATGGCAGACATCATATATAAAAATTTAGTCAGCGATATACTAGAAAATGGGGACTGGGACAAGGATCAGCAAGTACGGACGAGATGGGAGGACGGTACGCCAGCTTATACGAAAAGCGTCATCTCAAAGCAGATTACATTCGACAATTCCGAGGTGCCTATCCTAACGACGAAAAGGGTAGCCTGGAAATCTGCTATTCACGAACTTCTCTGGTTTTACGTTAAACGTACAAGCGATTGTACATATCTTGACGAAAACAATGTCACCATATGGAAAGAATGGACAAGCGCCAACAATAACATTGGCAAAGCATACGGTTATCAGCTCGGCAAGCCTATTATGCTGAAAGGCAAAATAACGAATCAGGTTCATCACTTGCTCGAAGAATTGATAGCCAATCCTGCATCCAGAAGGCATGTTATCTCTTTATGGAATATTGACGATCTTGATCAGATGGCATTGTATCCCTGCGTTTGGAACAACCAATGGCTTGTTAAGCAGGGAAAACTTCATCTTATCGTTCAGATCCGGTCTAATGATTTAGCTTTGGGAAATCCGTTTAATGTATTCCAATATTACGTACTTCAAAGAATGGTGTCCCAGGTTACCGGGTATGAGCTAGGTACGTTAACTTTCAATATTAATGACTTACATATTTACGAGCGACATATTGAGCCTCTGCAAGAGCAAATCCAGCGTGAAGCATATGCTGCGCCTGAGCTGCGGATAAATCCGGATGTTAAAAATTTTGATGATTTTACGATTGACGATTTTGAGTTAGTCAATTATCAATATCATCCTGCAATTAAAATGGAGGTTGCCATTTGATGCTATCAATGATTGTAGCTATGGATGCAGAAAGAGGAATAGGCAAAGAGAATAAGCTGCTATGGCATATCTCTGAGGATCTGCAATATTTTAAAAAGCTTACAAGCGATCGGATCGTAATTATGGGAAGAAAAACCTTTGAATCGATTGGGAAGCCGCTTCCTAGAAGAACGAATGTCATCCTGACCAGGGATATGTCCTATAAAGCAGAAGGTTGCCTTGTTTATCACTCCGTTGATGATATCCTCTCACAATATATAAAGAAAGAGGAAGAAGTTTTTATTATCGGTGGAGAAGAAATCTATCGTTTATTTTTGCCTCATGCAGATAGGCTATATATCACGCAGGTAGATGGAACATTTCACGCAGATACATTCTTTCCAGCCGTATCAAATACGGAATGGGAGCTAACGTCCCGACAAAAGGGCACACAGGATACACCGTGCACGTACTATTTTGAGATATACGATAGAAAAGCGTCAAAATCTTCAAGAATGCACAGGTAATTTTTTAATAATAAAGGAAAACAAAAGGGGGCATTGCGCCCTCTTTTGTTTTGTTAGTCTATATGAAGTCATCTGGGATAGCTAGCTTTTTCAATTTGCGATACAAGGTACTGCGTCCGATACCGAGGGTCAGGGAGGCTTGTGAAATGTTTCCTCCGGTTTTTTCGAGAGCTTCCATAATGATATGATTTTCTGATTGCTTAAGTAGACCGTTAGTTGTATTGTGGCAGGCACGTGCAAATCGGGCTGACGACAAAGGATGAGGGCGGTCTGTTAATGAAGCAGTTTCTCGATCGCCTCAAGTTTCGTTTTGAGGCGCAGGTACATCCTGCGCCTTTTGGGATTTTTTCATATAATAGCACCGCCTCAGCTGATAAAAGTACAATCAAGTATACCGTTCGTTACCTTGGGCCCAATCCGAAAACAGACCGCTGCCGTTGCAGCCGGGACAATCATAGTTGTTCATATAATAAAATTCGGGCAGCATGACCGGGTTAAATCCTCTTCCACGACAGTCCGGACATTTACCTTGCTCCTTCATCTCTGCTATTTTTTTCTCATACCTTGCTGTTTTCCATTCAGATATTGCATTAAAGAAACCCACTTCATCCACCTCAAATTTCTGTTTTACCTTATCATGTGGAAAAAATGGAGATTTTATCCCTGACTATATTGACTTTTGTATAAATTGTTGCATTTATTTCATGGTATAGTTATAATTGCTATAGCAATTATTTGAGAGGAGAGAACTGATTGAAGCTTGAGGATTCCTTAGGATTTGTGTTAAATAATGCAGGGCGGAGAGTAGGTCAGCTTTTGTCGATCCGTTTTGAATCGTACGGCATTACAAGGGAACAATGGATTGTATTGAATAGGCTGGCTGAGCGGGACGCTATAAGCCAGAAAGATTTGGCAAAGCGGGTAGAAAAGGATCAGACGAACGTAACGAGAATTGTTGACCAGCTAGAGCGGAAGAGGTTGGTTGAGAGAAGGCCGAACGTGGAAGATAGACGATCCTTTTTAGTATGTATAACGGATGAAGGACGGACAGTAAACGATAAACTAATCCCAATTGAGGCCGAAGTAATTATGAATGTTTTAGAGAACATATCCGAAGAAAAAATAGCGGAATTTAGAGAGGTACTTAGACAAATAACAGAAAATGCAAACATGCGCATCAAGGAAATGGAGAGATAACGTTTGAAAAATGAGAGATTATGGAACCGGGATTTTGTTGCTGTTTGTATCAGCAGCTTTTTTTTATTTATGACATTTTATTCGTTGGCTGTTACACTTCCCGTATATGTTAAGGATACGCTCCAGGGAAGCACCCAGCAGATTGGGCTTGTCATGACATACTTTATTATTGCAGCCGTTATTTTTCGCCCTTTAGCCGGGAAATGGATCGATGAACTGAATCGGAGAAAAGTCATATTTATATCACTTGCTTTATTTATGATTTGCAGCTTTATATATGTAGGAATAAATAGTCTATCTGCTTTGTTTGTCCTGCGTTTTCTGCATGGTATCGGATTCGGAATTGCCACAACGGCAACTGGTGCAGTTGTTATTGATATTATACCGGACCAGCGAAAAGGGGAAGGGATCGGCTACTTTAGCTTGTTTATGAGTCTGGCGATGGTCATCGGACCTTTTGTGGGACTTACAATTATGACGCATTATAGCATTTACGTACTGTTTGTCGTATGTATTGTTTTTGCCGTGTTATCCTTTGTAATCGGGATGAGTGCTCGCATTCCCGAGCGTGCTCCACGAGAGAAAGCGAAACAGTCCTGGCATTGGAAAAGTCTTATTGAACCAAAGTCGATTCCCATTTCTTTATCGGGAAGCGTTCTGGCGTTTTCTTACGGAGCCCTTACAACATTCATTTCCATTTATGCGAGAGAACTCGGTATCGAACAGGCTGCCAGCTATTTCTTTGTCGTATTTGCTGCAATGATTGTATTATCGCGTCCTTTCACAGGGAAGCTGTTCGATCGGATGGGGGAACACATTCTTGTCTATCCGGGTATTACATTGTTTACGATAGGCATGCTTGGATTAAGCCAATCACACACTACTTTCATATTTTTATTGATGGGAGCACTAATCGGGCTCGGATACGGAGCCCTTCTGCCAAGCTTTCAAACGATCGCTATTAAAGCTGCACCAAGCCATCGGAGAGGGCTTGCGACTGCTACCTATTTTGTATTCTTTGATTCAGGGTACGGAATTGGCTCATATGTTCTTGGTATTATCGCAGAAAAAACGAACTACCATACGATGTATTTCGTTGCCGGTATTGTCGTTGCCTGTACCACATTGCTGTATTATGGGCTTCATCATCGGAAAATGAGAACAGTAGCTAAGAAGGTGTATTCCTAATGTAAACTGTGCCAAGATTGTCACAGCATTTTTACGCAGATAGGCTACAATAGGGATGAGAACAGCTTTTCCATAACATAAGGGGGAGACAGGGATGTTCAAAAAAATACTTGTAGCCGTTGATGGATCAGAAATCAGCAAAAAAGTAATAGAAACGGCAGCTGTTGTGGGGAAAGAGAATGAAGCCGAAGTCATTCTTTTACATGTGGGGGAAGAAATTAATTTATATTTGTATCCGTACGCCAGGGGCCAGCTTCTTTCGGCACAATATAACCAAGAGTATAATGAAACCGTCCAAAAGCAGGCCAAGGAATTGCTTCAGATAGCCAAAGAAAAAATCCAAGCGAACGGTATTCATGCAATCGATGTGTATGCATGTGGAAATCCTGCACAAAAAATCATTGAGTATACAAAAGAAAATCCGATAGACCTTGTCATTATCGGAAACCGCGGGCTTGGTCCTTTCAAAGAGATGATGCTAGGAAGCGTCAGCCACAAGGTTTCGCAATTGGCAAACTGCCCCGTCTTAATTGTGAAGTAGAACGTCTTATAAATAAGCCAGGCAAGGATTCTTTACTCCTTGTCTGGCTTATTTTATAGAATAAAGCTTGATTAACAATTTCATTTTCTTGTAGAGGCGGTGTGTATAAATGATTAACGATGCATACAAAATAACTGTTGTTTTTGTTCGGGTGTGAGTGAATTCTCAGCAAACGGAAACAGTACGGTTTCTTCTTTTGTAAAATGAAGCAGAAGGATCTGGCAGGCATCCATTAGATGGATGGCCGCTTTTTTTGCGTTTTCTAATGGAGAGGAGACAAATTGTTCAAATGTGGAAAGCAGTTTTTTCGCTTCTTCATGTTCAAGTTCCATTACATTGACAGGTCCAAAATCCGAACCCATTTTTTGTTTTAGCATGGCAAACAAGCCCTTTTCCTCTTTTTCAGAATGCAATTCGAGCTTTAGTCTGAATGCTTGTTCCTTCATGAAGAGGGCGAGGAGCATTCGCAGTATTTCCGGGTCATGTCCGGGAACGTCGTTGTGAAAGAGCTGTCCGGCATCATCGATAAGTTCGCGCATGTTCTGGCGAAGCGGTTCGTGTTCATCAAGCAGCTGTTGGATGGCAGGACAGTAGGAAGTAGGCCTGGCCGCTGCTTGGGAGCAGGAAAAAGCCTGGGTTTCAGAAAACATCACGCATTCCTCCTTACAGTATTTGTATGGGTTGTACCTTTACTATATGAATGTTTGTTGCTGGAGGATGTGATTATCATCACAGGTAGAGAAAAGGAAAAGTAGTAAAATACTACGTATTAATCTATATACATCTGATTTAATACATCGACAAATTCTTGTGGTGAGAGGGAAGAAAAGAAGGAAGGGCGGTGGGCGAGAGCGGTCGGAAAAAGACATGCTGGCCTTTCTTCTGCCGGGGCGCAGGGCGTCTCCATCCTCTTCTTTCTCCATCCCTCCTCCTTCCAACCACGCTACCCTGTCAAAATATTAAGTGTAATTTATATAGATACAGAGCAGGAAAGATATTATCTTGTGTTCGACACTGGTGTTACTGACGCTCTTCGCCCGATCCCCTGTGCCGTGATAATGCCCAGAACACTTGCTAAAAGCAATGCCATAAATAAAATATGTGAATTGAGGACAAGCCCTACCAACGTAGAGGCGACCATACTTCCAAAATAGCGGAATGTGGAAAAAATTCCGGATGCGATGCCCGCCATACTTTTATCGACCGATTCAAGGGACGATGTCTGCATGCCTGGTGTTCCAATACCAATGGCTAATCCGCCCCAGAGAAGCGTAAGAACAAGATAGCTGATCGAGCGTACGTCGCTTAGGAAGAAAAATAAAAGATTGGCTCCTGTCATGCAAGCAAAGGAGAGGCTAATGATTTTGCGGCTCCCGAATTTACTGGTTATATGTCCGCCTATCCATCCCGCTACTGACATCGAGATGGAAAAGCATGATAAAACTAGCCCGCTTTGTGATGTAGACAATTGAAACTGAGAGGTCATTAGTAAAGGCATCATTAGCAATATGGCATACATCGTAAAATTGCTGAGCAGGATGGATAGATTAGCACTCGTAAAGGTTCGATTATGAAATAAGCCAAAATGGATTAACGGCGCAGGAGCACGCTTCTCTCTACGAACGAATAAATAGCTAAAGGTAAGAAGACAAGCTCCCATCATAAAGTAGGTGATAGGTCGGTGCGGATGCGTAAGTAAAATAAAAAGAGTAAAGCTGATCGCTAAATAAATAGCTCCCGGAATATCAAGGGGTACTGGATTTGTAGTATCAACGTTCGGAATGATAAAAATAGCGCTAAGAAAAGCGAACAGCAAAAATGGGACATTAACCCAAAATATGGATTGCCAGCCAAATGAGTCGATCAGGACTGAACCGATTAACGGACCGAGCGCTGCCCCTAATCCCATTCCCATGCCCAACAGACCGAGCACTTTGGCGAGACGCCCCTTTTCTACTGTATGCCGTACAATTGCCATGGAATTAGGTGTAAGCAAAGCTCCACCTATCGCTTGCAAAGACCGAAAGACAATAAGTAAGAGCACATTTGGTGAGAATGCACAGCCAACAGAAGCAAGTAGAAATAAGGAGATGCCCCAGATGTACATTCGGCGATTACCATAGATGTCGCCAAGTTTTCCCGCAATTGGCTGTGTGACAGCCATGACGATTAAATAAATGGTGACAATCCAGGAGATGCTTGCGATGCTTTCGTTAAAAAAATCCGAAATCGACGACAGCCCTACCGCAATCATCGTGGAGTTAATGGGAACAAGGATCGTTCCCATTAACAAAGAAAGAATAAGGATGTATTCTTTATTCCGACTCAACGATTTTCACCGTCCCGTCCGTTCCATTCACCATGACGATATCACCGTCTTGTAATGTTGTAGTCGCTATCTTTGTTCCGACTACCGCTGGAATTCTATATTCTCTTGCAATGATTCCGGAGTGGGACAGGATGCCTCCCGAATCAGTAATCACCGCGCCGGCAGATGAGAATAATATTGTCCAGGCAGGCGTAGTAGTCCGGCATACAAGAACGTCCCCTTTCTGCAATTTGGAAAAGTCTTCTTGTCGATGAATAACCTTAACAGTGCCTGTATATGTTCCTTTTGCGGCGGCAAAGCCTCTAAAGGTGGTTCTCTCTGTATCTGTAACTTCTGTTTCCATACTTCCGAACATGCCTTTTATTATTGGGTTCTCCATGTATTCTTTTGGAATCTTTCCATAATGGGAAGGAACCGTTTTGTTGCGGCTTTCATCATACTCTCGTTTTCGTTCTTCGATTATGCCGAGAAGAGGAATCGGATGTTGTAGTGCCTTCAGTACTTCATCATAATATAAATAAAAAATATCTTCTGCATCTTTCAGTACGGCCTGCCGGACCAGTAATGTCCCGACATGAAGCAGAAACAGCCTCGTTTTTGCGGTGAGCATTGCATCAATGTAAAAATGATGATCATCACGAACGCAGGCCCCCTCCAATGCATACTCATATAACTTCATGAATTGGCGCTTTGCTTTACTATCGTCAAGTCCATGAATAAAAGATTCATAGCTCTGCTGTCTTTGGGCTGCTTTTTGTTGAAACTCTTCTTCAAAATCGTATCCTGATTCAATCAATACTTGAATATGAGCTAGAACGAGAGCTGGATTTTCAATCCAGGTCGTACCTATGAATTCATGTACATCCGCTTTGCGGTATCCATATATCGACAGCATATCATGTAAAGATTGCAGGAATTGACGACCTTCCGTGCTACAAGCGAGCTCTTCTTCTAAATGCTTTGCTTTATACCTAGCAAAAGCGGCGGATAATATTGAACTGTTCTTTACTGTTTTGGCTAATTTCCATAGCTCTCTGTCTGTCTCCAATGTTTTGTTCATGACCCCGACCAATTGTTCGTGAATGAAAAGGGGATCGCTTTTTCCAATGAGTTGCTCATAAATATTCCCCAATAGAGCATTGAGCATCTCCGCCGGTATGACAATCTGAAAATGAATTTCCCAAGCTTTCTTGTAAAAGGCGAGCAGCTGTTTCAATTTGTTTTCTGCTTCTTTTGGTGACAATTCGTTTTTCCTGGCTTCATCAAATATAGCGTAGTTGGGCAGTAGGATTTTTTCCACAGCCTGATACAAGTTTTGTTTTAGATGTGGAAATAAGAGAGCCATTTTCTCCTGTTGTCTTTTTGCACGTTCCGCCATATTTTCCGTATGAACAGTCATTGTTTGATAAAAGTAATAATCCTCGCATTTTAATTCGATATCGGAAGCGAAAAAGGCGAATTCGTTGACAGCTTTGTTCATTCCATAATTAAAGGCGGGGATCATAAAAGAAGCGAATAAAGGTGTTTTGGCTCCAGGAAAATGACTGTCATCATGAATCCAGAACGGCCTTCTTTGTTTATCAGCTTCCGTTAGTATGATAGATTGTTGAAATTTTGAGAGAATCGTTGTCACAGGCCTAACCTGTAACAGGTAGATTTGCCCCTGCTCGATACCGAATTCTATATCTACGGGAGTGTCATACAGCTTTTCGACGGTGCTGGACATATCAGCCAGATGGTGGATTTGAGGTTCGCTCAGGCAGAGGCTTTTTTGTTCTTCTACGGATGTTTCCAGTGTTTGTACGCCGGTTTGGCTGGCGATGATTTTTACTTCCTTTGCCCCTGCTTCTTTTTGAATGCCTCGGGTGGTTTTATCTACGATAAACAGGTCGGGAGTGACGATGCCGGATACGATAGCTTCTCCCAGTCCATAGCTTGCATTAATGACAACCTGCTCTGGATTATGTGTAATCGGATTCGCGCTGAATAATACGCCTGAGACGTCAGAGTGAATGAGCCCCTGAACGATAACTCCCATTGAAAGTTCGGTGACAGGCAGATTCATTTCACTCATATATTGCATCACATGTGGAGTAAACATAGAGGCCCAGCAAGCCCGTACCTTATCCTCAAGGTCCTGGGACGTTGTTATATTCAGAAATGTGTCATACTGCCCGGCAAAAGAAGCTCCCGACAAGTCTTCCGCAGCAGATGAGGAGCGTACGGCAACAGAATGATAGGTTGACAACAGCTCTTCGAACTTCTGGTACAAGATGTTTTGAATATCCTTCGGAATTTCCATAGTAGGGAGGATTTGTGCAAATTTCTGTATATGTGACATGTTCAGCTGATTGTATTCTAGACAACGCAAGAAAGCCTCCATCGTAACGACAAATCCATTCGGAACAGGCAACTGATGGTTTAATAAAATGGATAAGTTCTTTGCTTTTGAGCCGATAGATTTTTCGTGATTTTGTGCTTCTGTAAAGGACAAGATATACATATCGTTTCTCCGCTCCTTTTATTAATATGGGTACGCATGAACAACGTTTTGTAAAAATTTACACAATGTTTACCTTTTTTTCGAACGATCTTAAAAAAAGCATCCGATAATAAAAGAAGGAACATGAATGCTTAAAGGAGGCACCATAATGAAAGAAGAACACGTTGTGTTCCTGTATGTGCGTGGGAAAAAAATAAAATTGACGATGAAACAATATAACTTGCTTACACAAACTCAACCCGTTAATCAGGGTAATAAAATATGATGTTATGTAGCGTATAAAAGTCCGGAAGGCGGTTGTAAATGACCGATATATCCGGGCTTTTTCTCATGAAAGGTCGTATCCATCTTATCTTTATATTTCTGCTGTATGATTTATGTCAAAACTTCTTTTGTGAAATGTTTATCTATTGTTTTATGTAAGGGGGCGAATAAAAAAGTATATAGTATCAGCGTAACGAACGTCAGTTCATATGTCAAAACGTTCCATATAAAGAGGAAAATATGCCCAAAACACAGGTTGAAAGAAGGAATGTAAGACAGGGAGTTCCATTAATAAAATGGATACTAACTCCTGTTTTTTTTTGCCCAAAATACCTGCCTACGAAATGAATGTATAATCGGTATCAAGAAAAAACATGTTAAATAACCTGACATAAACCCCGAAATTGAACAATAAAACGAGTACACTATAAACACATAACAACAGCGTTATGATTATTGTTCAAAGGGGTGGAAAGATGAAGAGATGGGGGTTGCTGGTTCTTATCGTATTATGCCTCATACCGCAAAGTGTATGGGCGGCGGAGAGTGTTGAGCAGGTTGCCAAATCAACAGATTATTTATGGATTATCATCTCGGCGATTTTGGTTATTTTCATGCAGCCCGGATTCGCTTTGCTTGAGGCTGGGTCTACCCGAATGAAAAATGCCGGGCATGTAGCTGGGAAAACAATTTTAGCCTTTGGACTATGTTCTCTTGTCTTTTGGGCAGTTGGATTTGGTGTTACATTCGGTGAGGGCAATGCGTTTGCGGGTCTTTCCGGATTTCTGCTAAACGGGATAAATGAAGTAGGTGGCGTCCCGGTTGAACTTTTCTTCCTATTCCAGCTCGCGTTTGCAGGTGTATCCTTGGCAGTTGCTTTCGGAGGATTTGCCGAACGTGCAAAGCTATCGGTATATTTAATCTTTAGTATTTTATTTATAGCACTTATTTATCCAGTTATCGGCCATTGGATTTGGGGCGGAGGATGGCTTGCAGAACACGGAAAGCAGGATTTCGCAGGTTCTACGGTGGTGCATTTGACGGGTGCTACGGCGGCTTTTATCGCAACGATGATGTTAAAGCCGCGGCTGGGCAAGTTTAATGCTAATGGGAAGCCCAATCTCATACCTGGTCATAACCAGGTATATACTGTGCTTGGCGTATTTGTTCTATGGGTCGGCTGGTTTGGATTCAATGCCGGAAGCACATTAACTGTAGGGACCGGTTTATTCAGCCACGTTGCGATTACAACACAGTTGGCTACGGCAGCTGCCGCGGTATTCGCACTTCTCGCTTCCTGGATTTATAGCGGCAAGGCGGACATTACCTCTATGTTGAATGGTACGCTCGCTGGCTTGGTTGCGATTACTGCTTCCTGCGCATTTGTCGAGATATGGGCTGCCGTATTGATTGGAGCAATTGCTGGCGTGCTTACGTACTTTACGGCTATTTACCTTGAACGCAAAGGCATTGATGATCCGATTTATGCTGCCTCCGTACATGGAGTGGCCGGCGTTTGGGGAACGTTGGCTAACGGATTTTTTGCTTCTCCCCGCCTGGTGGAAACAGTGGGTGTTGGCAGGGAAGGTTTGATATATGGAGGCGGTTTTCATCAGTTAGGTGTTCAGGCGATAGGGGTCTTGGCTTGTTTTGTTTATGTGGCTGTTGCTACGTATATTGTGATCGCCAGCTTGAAGGCGACTATCGGTATACGAGTATCAGAAGAAGAAGAGATTCTTGGTTTAGATATTAGCGAACACGGAGTGTATGGGTATCCTGAGCACCTTCAAGAATCTTTTTTAGACCCATTCCACGTACCGTCTTCTCAATTGAAAAACAGCGTATAGTTACAGATAGCTTATCAAGCCCGGTCAATGACCGGGCTTTTGCTGTGTTGTTCACTACGATTTTACGCATGCTAAGTAATATAACACCCTTGATAATACAAATGTAATTTTATATGCAGATTATATAGAGATATTAATTACTTTTTATATCTTAATAATTTTATAGATAGTTACTTGACAAAAGTAAGTTATAAAGTTTATTATTCTTACATAAAGTTAGTTATAGACAAAAAGTTGATAAGGAGGGAACAAAATGAGTGTAGGACTTTTGATAATCCATTTAGTGATTGGTCTGACTTTTGTGGGGCATGGTGCACAAAAATTGTTTGGTTGGTTTGGTGGTCATGGGTTAAAAGGAACTGCAGGTTGGTTGGAATCCATTGGCGTAAAACCGGGTGTATTGATGGCCTTTCTGGCCGGCGCAGGCGAATTGGTAGGTGGCCTTCTATTTGCAGCCGGATTCTTGACGCCGGTTGGGGCTTTGCTTATCGTTGTTACCATGCTTGTAGCCATTTTTACTGTTCACGGAAAAAACGGCTACTGGGCAACAGAAAGCGGATTTGAATACAATGCGATTCTGATTGCGGTAGCGATTGGTGTAGCTTTAATTGGACCTGGTTCATACGCGCTTGATGCGATTGTGTTTGGTTGATGAGCAAACACACGACTGAAAATAACGTACTCATAAAGCAGATAAGGGAGATAGTAAAGAATGACGAAGCAGTCTGAGATAGGAATATTGATTTTACGACTTGTAATAGGGATTACTTTTTTGATTCATGGTTTGGACAAATTTCAAAGTGGAATAGGCAATATAGCAGGATGGTTTGAAAGCATCGGACTTCCAGGATTTCTGGCTTACATTGTAGCGACAATCGAAACCGTAGGTGGCATTGCAGTGATTTTGGGCCTTGGCACTCGTATCGTATCATTTTTATTTATACTTGTTTTGGCAGGAGCTATTATTACAGTGAAAAGCGCTGTTGGATTCACAGGCAATGGTCAAATGGCTGGATATGAGCTTGATCTGGCATTGTTGGCAATAGCTGTTCATCTCGCTATCAATGGAAGTAGCTTGTATTCTGTAGACGCTTTGTTGCGGAAAAAAGACAGCATATGAGCGTAATCAGCTTTATTACATTAATATAAATGGAAAAAAGCAAGCCGATCTTATGTTGGCTTGCTTTTTTGTGTTAGCATATATATCTTTTTCCATTTTTGAATTTTCCTATATAGAAGGGATAGACGTAACAGTAAACTTATATACATCTGGTTTGATAAATCGATAAACTTTTGTGGTAGG
>NZ_KE952882.1:0-9496 GCF_000466385.1 Aneurinibacillus aneurinilyticus ATCC 12856 | reverse complement strand
TTGATAAATCGATAAACTTTTGTGGTAGGAGGTAGAAAAAGACGGAAGGGCGATGGGTGGGCACGGTCAGAAAAAGACATGCTGGCCTTTCTTCTGCCGGAGCGCAGGGCGCATCCAACCTCTTCTTTTTTCCGAATTTCCTACTTCCAACCACGTTATCATGTTAAACTATCAAGTGTAACTTATATAGTATAGGAGTGGAATGATGGCAGCAGTCACAAAACCTACCATCGGATTTATCGGTACCGGCGTTATGGGAAAAAGCATGGCTGGACACCTGCTTACAGCAGGCTATCCTGTTCATGTGTACAATCGTACAAAAGCAAAAGCGGAAGATCTCATTTCATCCGGTGCAGTGTGGAATGATACTGTAGCAGAGCTGTCCTCTGAAGCAGATGTAATCATTACAATGGTTGGCTATCCGAAAGATGTAGAGGAGACCTATTTAGGAGAAGACGGTATTTTAGCGCACGCCAAAGAAGATGCCTATGTCATTGACATGACAACATCAAGTCCGATGCTGGCAAAGAAAATTTACGAAGCAGCCAAGCAAAAAAATATCCATGCGTTGGATGCTCCGGTGTCAGGTGGTGATATCGGTGCACGTGAAGCGCGACTTGCGATTATGGTCGGTGGAGATGAAGCCGCATTTGAAGCGGTTCGCCCGATTTTTGAAAAAATGGGTGCAAACATCATATATCAAGGTTCAGCAGGAGCCGGTCAACATACGAAGATGTGCAATCAGATTGCGATTGCATCCGGGATGATTGGTGTATGTGAAGCGATGGTATATGCCAAAAGAGCTGGTCTAGACCCTGAGAATGTACTGAAAAGTATTTCTACGGGTGCTGCGGGTAGCTGGTCACTGAGCAATTTGGCTCCACGAATGCTAAAGGGAGATTTTGAACCCGGATTTTATATTAAACATTTTATTAAGGACATGAGCATTGCCCTGGAGGCCGCAGAAGAGATGGGAATGATGACGCCGGGCTTGAAGCTGACGAAATCGTTATACGATGAATTGGCAGAAAAAGGTGAGGAGAATAAAGGTACACAGGCATTGTACAGACTTATTGACGAACAGGTATAAAGTGAAACAAGGAGGCATTCCTCATAACAGGGGAATGCCTTTTTTAATGAATAAGCAACGATATGTCACTATAAAGCAAGGAAGCGATATACTGTTTTTTTGAGCGCATCATTTGAAAAAACCGCGAGTTTTTCTTATCTCTACCATTGAGAAGAACGAGAGAAATGTAGTAGAATAAAATAGTATTTTAAATATTTAGTTAATTATTGGCGTGTCATTGTATTGAAAGCAGGCACCAATGGAAAGGTGCACTTCATTGGTTCATTGTGAGTACATTAAGGAGTAAGCTACGTATATACAGCAAAGCGATATCAAATAAATGGAGGGGAGAATATCGAATGGAAACCAGCAAAGGGTATGCAGAAGTAGGTAAGAGGTTCTGTGGCAGATGGTCTCTGCGTCCGGAAAAATCGTGGTACGAGTTTGGGGCGCCTGCACAGCGTGCCGAGTATCGAATTAAACAGGAAGATGATCGGCTTGAAATCGCAATCGAGTGGAAATCATCCGATGGTCATACATTTACGATGACGAACCAGTTCATTCCAGACGGCCAGGAGTATCCGTATCATGATCCTTTGATTGCCGATACCGTCTCTGCAACGTTTGCGAATGATCGAACGCTGGATACAACCTCATTGAAGGATGGAGAAATCATTCTTCATGCGCGTCGTGAACTTTTGGAAGACGGGCGTTCGATGATCGTTACACAAACCGGGAAGACGGCACAAGGTACTTCTTTTTCGAACATTTCCTTCTATGAAAGGCAACCGGAATAATAATTTATATAGTAAGAAAGCCCGCATGAACAATAATGTTCATACGGGTTTTTTTGTATAACATCGTATGTCGAGGATAATTAAATCAATTAGTTGCTGTGCTGTTCGTTCTCGGTGCTGCCGAAGCTACATTCCTGAAGCGGGATGACTTTCGTCTTTTTCGCCCCCTTATATCCGAGCCATAGTATCAGGAAGAGCGGAAGGCCAATATAAGAGACAAGTACACCGTTCCAGTCAATACTGCTACCTGTGAATGCTGTGTAATTTTGGCCAAGAATAACGATAATACACAATATAAATGCAAAAATCGGGCCGAACGGGAACCATTTGGCCCGGTACGGTAAATCGCGTAAATCATACCCCTGGGCGATATATGCCTTGCGGAAGCGATAATGACTGATGGCGATGCCGAGCCAGGCGATAAAGCCAGACATGCCAGATGCATTTAACAGCCATGTATATACCACGCCATCGCCGAAGAAAGAGGCGAGAAAAGCAGCCATACCGACAGCTGTTGTTGCAAGCAGCGCATATACGGGAACACCGCGGCGGTTCAGCTTGCCAAACACTTTTGGTGCTTTGCCTTCCTTTGCTAATACCCAGAGAATCCGGGTGGAGGCATACATACCGGAGTTACCAGCGGATAGTACGGCTGTCAGAATAACAGCATTCATTACAGATGCTGCAAATGCCAGCCCGGCTTTCTCGAACACAATTGTAAATGGACTTTTAGCAATGGTCTCAATATCGCTATTCACTAGACTGGGATGCGTATATGGAAGCAGAAGTCCCAGAATAAAAATAGCTAATACATAAAACAGCAGAATGCGCCAGAACACTTGCCGAATGGCTTTCGGTACATTCTCTTTCGGGTTGTCGCTCTCACCGGCTGCAACACCCAGAAGTTCGGTCCCCTGAAAGGAAAAACCGGCTGCCATAAAGATACCGAGAATGGCCATAAATCCACCATGAAACGGTGCATCACCTGCGGTGAAGTTCGTGAAACCAACCGCTTCTCCTCCCATAATGCCGAAAATCATTAACAAGCCGATAACAATAAAGATAATCACTGTTACCACTTTAACAATTGCAAACCAATATTCCGATTCTCCATAGCTTTTAACGGAAAGATAATTTAATCCAAACATCAGCGCAAGGAACAGAGCGCTCCAGAGAAAAGAGGAGCTGTTTGGAAGCCAGAATTTCACTAGCAGCGTGCCGGCCGCCAGTTCCGCTGCAATCGTAATTGCCCAGTTGTACCAGTAATTCCAGCCGAGTGCAAAGCCAAGCGCCGGATCAACGAAGCGGGAGGCATATGTGCTGAAAGAGCCGGATACCGGCATAAATGTTGCCAGCTCGCCGAGACTGGTCATGAGAAAGTAGACCATGATACCGATTGCGACATAGGCGACGAGTGCACCGCCTGGACCGGCTGTATGAATAGCACTGCCGCTCGCAAGGAACAGTCCGGTTCCGATAGAGCCGCCGAGCGCGATCATCGTTAGGTGGCGCGCTTTTAGGCCGCGTCGCAATTGTTCTTTTGATGTACCGGAATTGGCTTGCGTGTGTTCGGCAGTTGTTTGTTGTTGTGATACGGTATCTTGCACGTAGAAACACTCCTTACTATATGGATGACATTCATATGCACCGGAAGGGGAGTGAGAATAAAAAATACCGCCCTAGAAAATAGTGGCGGTACCCTTAATCACCCGCATCATACCTTCCATGAAGATAGCACACCACGTTTGCCAGGATAGCAAACGTGACAGTTCCGTTCCTGTTCGAAAACGGACCCAGCCTGCACGTCGAAGAATACGTGAAAGCTTCGGCGGTCGTTCCTTTTCGATGAATTCTTAGGCATTCTTCCTGCCTCCTGCACCGTACTTATAACGACCGCGACCTCTACCCCATCGTAGATGATGAGGATTGTGTATATTTAATTTGTAAATAATATTTTTAGTATAGTAGAGATTGTTAGATTAATCAATAGAATTTATTTTGCCACGAGCAGTAAAATTCCACGGATGAATGTTTCACTTTATGCTGCATCTTTTTCTGTATGTGTGTTGCGTATGTTTTTAATTTTATCAAGTATATTTCCTGTCAAAATACCAACAATAGCAGGTACAATCCAACCTAATCCTTCGCTGTACAAAGGCAGACCAGATAGGGAACTAGACCATTTTCCGGCCAAGAATACGGTGTTTACTATATCAATTAGGCTGAACAGGCCGACAAGTCCAACTGTAATCGTATAAACAACTGAAGCTGTAGCTATATAGCGATGGGCAAGGGCTAAGATAATCAAAATAATAGCCACTGGATAGAGGATGCCAAGAACCGGTACGGACACCTTAAGAATTTGCGTAAGACCCAAATTGGCGATAGCCATGCTCCAGACGGTCAGGACAGTGGCCCATCCTTTGTATGACAGCCATGGCAGAGTTGTATTGAAAAATTGGCTGCACGAGATGACAAGTCCGATAGATACACACAGACAGGCGAGTGTAAATAGCAAGCCGAGCAGCATGGTTCCTCCTGCGCCGAAAAGATGGTTCATCAGGAGCGTCAGAATTTGTGCACCGTTTTTTGCTTCAGCGGCATGTGGAGCTACAGCGCCAAGATAACCGAGTGCGAGATAAATAACTGACAGCAATATGCCCGCACCTAAACCCGCATACACCATATAGACGGACAGCGATTTTTCTTCATGAACCCCTTTGGCTTTTAATGTATTCGCGATAACGATACCGAAAGCGAGCGCCGCGAGTGCGTCCATCGTCAAATAGCCGTCAAGAAATCCTTGAAAGGCCGGGTTTGCTGCATAGTTGCCTTTAGGTGCTTGCAGTGTATTCATTGGCATGAAGAGGCTTCTGATGAAAATAATGGCGATCATCACAAGTAAAAGCGGCGTCAATAACTTGCTGAATCGATCGACCAGCTTAGATGGCGATAGGCTGAGCCAGAATACAACACCAAAAAAAGCAAGTGTATACACAGCCAATGCTATAGGGCTTTCCTTGAGGTTTGCAGACAGAAAAGGCAAGGCCCCCATCTCATACGCTAAGCTGCCTGCACGCGGAATAGCCAGACCAGGTCCGATGGAAAGATAGATAAGAAACGGAAACAAAAATGCGAATGACGGATGTACGCGTCCCGCTAAAGCGCTAAATCCGCCCGCCCTGGCAACCGCTATAACGCCAAGGATGGGCAAGCCTGCTGCTGAAAGAATGAAACCGGCAAGCGAGAGCCAAAGGTTATCCCCGGCTGATTGTCCAAGAAATGGAGGGAAAATCAAGTTGCCTGCCCCGAAAAACATCGAAAACAGCATAATACTTATTAGAATGATTTCTTTTTTTGATAAATGATTCATATGGATGCTCCTTCTTCTTAACCCAGGTATGTCAAGTGAAACGAAATTTAAAGACAATATGCAGGATGTGCTGCGAAAAATTGCTCCGTCTTGACAACTATATTTGTTTTTGTATCAAGAAGTATGAGACGCATTGTACCAATTCTTCATCAAAAAAACTAGTTGATTTCTTATATTCGCAATAGTAGATGTAGTCAGCGATTTTGTTTCCTAATATGTAAAATGAGTAAAAAAACACATAAAGCTATTCATATTCGCATGAGTTATGCAATTTTGCGTAAAAATACTTGTGAAATAGTGAAAAGACATAAACATGTGTTAGATTATCTGACGTAAAAAAGGTAGAAAAATCGTAATTAGAATAGAATGAATAATATAAATTGATGTTTTGGTATGAATATTGCTACATTGTTGAATCGAAAAGGACATTACAAAAATCAGGGGGATTGCCATGTTGAAAGAAGGAACAAACCAGGGGTTCACCCGGACACTAACGCTGTTGCCGCTTGTCATACTTGGACTTGCATACATGGCTCCAATGACAGTGTTTTCGACGTTTGGTGTAGCTGCCCAGACGACGCACGGCGCAGTACCGGCTGCGTACGTAATGGCACTTGCTGCGATGCTGTTCACTGCTTACAGCTATGGCAGAATGGTTAAAGTTTATCCTTCAGCCGGTTCGGCGTATACGTACACTCAGAAAACAATCAGTCCACATCTTGGATTTATTGTAGGTTGGTCAGTATTAATGGATTATTTATTTTTGCCGATGATCAACTTCCTGCTGGCAGGCGCATTTTTGGCTGCCGCATTCCCAGTTGTACCGGCTTGGGGCTGGACGTTGCTGTTTATCGTGGCTATTACTGGTGTTAACGTATTTGGAATTCGGCTGGCTGCCAAAGTGAACACGTTTTTGATTTTGTTTCAGTTCCTCGTTACGATCATTTTTGTATCGCTGGCGATCCGTGGTCTGGAGAATGGCATGGGAATGGGGACCTTGTTTTCTGCGCTTCCGTTCTATAATCCAGATGTATCGTATTCGCTCGTATTGGCAGGTGCATCGATTCTTTGCCTTTCGTTTCTTGGATTTGATGCCGTAACGACGCTGGCTGAGGAAACGGTAGAGCCGAAAAAAAACGTGCCAAAGGCCATTTTTCTTATCGCATTCATTGGCGGATTGCTGTTCACAGTTGTTTCCTATATTACGCAGCTCGTATATCCGGATTTCAACTCATTCAAGGTAGTAGATTCGGCCGCCTTTGAGATCGCCGAATATATCGGAGGTTCCCTGTTTGCTTCCTTATTTCTTGCAGGTATGATTACTGCATGTGTGGCGTCTGGTTTGTCATCCCATGCGAGTGCTGCTCGTTTGCTGTTTGCAATGGGAAGAGAGAACGTATTGCCCTCCCGGGTGTTTGGCTATATTCATCCGCGTTTTCGCACTCCGCTGAACAATGTGCTGTTGATAGGCGTGTTTTCTCTTTCAGCGCTTGTGATGGATTTGGTGACGGCCGCCTCTTTCGTTAATTTTGGTGCCCTGGTTGCCTTTACATTCGTCAATGTATCGGTCATTTTTCATTATTACATTCGTGAACGGCGGCGCAGCTTTGGCGGTTTTGTGCTTTATTTGTTGCTGCCGCTCATCGGTGCAGGCTTCAATATGTGGCTGTGGAGCAATCTGGACAAGCATTCGCTGATGCTCGGCAGTATCTGGGTTGCGGTAGGAATTGTATATTTACTCTTCTTAACAAGGGGATTTCGTCAGCAGCCACCAGAGCTTCACTTTGATGAGGTGGAAGAGCGAACAGAAAGGCAAAATGAACATATTTCCTAACAGAAAAACAAGCAATAAGGTATGAGGAGGAGAAATTATATGAAACCAACCGGGTTTATTTTCCACGAGGATTATGTTAAGCATGATACAGGTACACAGGTATATTCGCTCCCAAATGGAAAGACAGTAGATGTCGGACTTGAATTCGAAAATCATAATCGTGTCCGTTACATTAAAGAAATGTTAGAAAAAAGCGGTCTACTACAGCAGATGCACGCAGTTACCCCTGGGCCTGCACGTGATGAAGATTTGCTTCGTGTACATACGGAGCGCCATCTTGCACATATTCGCGATACGGCCGCAAAGGGTCTGCGCGTATTTGGACCGGAGGCGTATGGCTGTCCGGTATCGGAGGAGATTGCACGCCTGTCCGCGGGTGGTGCGATAAAAGCTGTAGATCTTGCTATGGGTGAAGAATCCGGTATGACACAGGCATATGCATTAATCCGTCCGCCGGGACACCATGCTTCAAGCGATCAGGCAATGGGATTCTGCCTGTACAACAATGTGGCGATAGCGGCACGATATGCGCAGGCAAAGTATGGATTGAGCAGAGTGGCGATTATCGATTGGGATGTTCATCACGGTAACGGTACGCAGGATATTTTTTATGAGGATGATAGTGTGCTCTTTATCTCATTGCATGAGGCGCAATATTTCCCGTCAGATACAGGCAACGTTACGGAGACGGGAGCAGGAAAGGGCGAAGGCTACACTGTCAATATTCCATTACCGTCCGCTACAGGGGAGGCAGGCTACCGCCATGCCTTCGAACAAATCGTACTGCCTGTACTTGAGGAATACCGTCCGGAACTGGTGCTTGTTTCAGCCGGACAAGATCCGAATGGAATGGATCCGCTATCGCGTATGATGGTTATGCGGCCAGGTTTCCGTTATATGGCACGGACGTTGCGGGAGCTGGCAGAGCGGGTGTGTGATGGGCGTATTGCCGTATTGCAGGAGGGCGGCTATAGTCTTCCGTATCTTCCGATTGCTACGCTCGGCGTGATTGAAGGGCTTATAGATTGTGAGGTAGATTTCCAAGATCCTCATTCTATTCCAGAGCGTCCGCTGGTGGAGGAGGCCATGCAGGCGGTACAGCAGAGCCGGAATGCGCTTGCCCCATATTGGAATTATCTGCAAGATCCACAGGCCGTGCATAAATAGGGCTGTTTTTGCAGGCTTGCAATAGGAAAGTAGAGAGTCTGGAGGCTAATCGGGGAACCCGATCGGCTCCAGGCTTTTTTATTTATAAACGAAAACCCGGAGCAGTCGATGCGGCTGATTCCGGGTTTTGGAGTGTGTTACAATAGAAGACAGAAGCGAAAAACGCGTCTTTGCTTTATACGATAACTTGATTTCTCAATGTTTTCTTTAATTCTTTTTTCAGGCGCGGGTCTACGGTCTTGGCCTTCATAATATGCTCGTACGCCCGGTGCAGCGAATGCCAGTAGCACGCATTGTTGCGCTCCGGTTCCGTTTCGAGGAATTCGATATAGTGTTTGACCGTCTGATCGGTTAGCGGTTTTTTCAGCATCTCATCAGTGACGTAGACCATTCTTCTTTTTTGTTCATCTCTGTACGCAAAATACGAAAAACCGACAATGATACTGAACATTAATACAATACATAGGAACTGCATCATCGTTTATTAAACCTCTTCTCTTGTTCGATACATTAGCTTTGTACTAGCCATGCCACATCATAGCAGAATTTATACATTTTTGCACGGGAAAGCTTATTTCTTAACAAAATCTTCAACATTATGATGAACAGGGATGTGTTGGAAATCCATTATGTTTATACCCCAGTCTTATTTCACTCAACGAGAAATTCATAAGCAGGTCAGAAGTTAGCGGATTTTACCTCAACAGGCCGCTGTGCGACTGCATGCATTGCTTGAGCGGTTTGAACTGGCCGGGGATCAGGTACGAGCTGAGAGGTGCAGTTTAATGAATATTTTGTTGGGAAGCTGGCTGTGCTGGCCGCGACCGGGGATACGAAAGCATTAGATGAGACGTATAAATCGTTGCTTAATCTGTATCGTATAGGAGCGAGCAAAGATATATAGGCACTATACAAAAAATGTATAATCCTATATACTGAAGAAGTATAAGCATGTCCCCTTTTTAGCCATTCTATCGTGGTAGTTAGTGTGGCTTATTCCAGCCCCTGAAAAGGGGCTTTTTTTAATGAAAAAGAAAATGTCTGCCTGCTGGCTTCTTGTTATGCGAAACGGAAAAAATATAATTGAACGAATACTCTGTTCATTACAGGAAAATAATTATGTAAACTATGAGGTGATACGGTCACTGCTCGTTCCGGGGACAAAATAGGTGAAATTAAGGGAGTATTTTTTGAATATATTACAAGGGTGTTGATTATCCAATATAATCCAAAGTAAATCGCCACCACACCGTGCC
>NZ_KE952881.1 GCF_000466385.1 Aneurinibacillus aneurinilyticus ATCC 12856 | reverse complement strand
CACCTTATGGATAATCAACAGGCGTGATATAATACGTAATGTTGTGCTAAAAAATGAAGGGAACAAAGCTGTGAGTTAGATAAATAGCCCATTTTTTGAGAAAAGAGGGGATATTGATGAATGACTCAGCAGGGCAGGACAAGCGTCGTTTTGATTTTGGAGATATTGTTCGAATTGATGGATATGAAGATGAATGGTATCGTGTTGAAGGATACACAGAACTCAACTATTATTCTTTGGAAGGTATGTACCAGGAATCTTATTATGATTTAGCGCGAATCCCTGATGGATTATATCTGGATGGTTATGATGATAACATGACACTTATCTGTACGGCGGAAGAGGCTTGGGAGGCACTCGAAAAAAGAAAGGAAAAAAACAGGAAAAAAACGTTAAACATAAAGAGCAAAAAAAGTTCACAAGAACAAATTGATGACTTGCTTGATGAACATAACGATTTTATGGAATTGTATCGTATTACTCGTGATAAAGAATATGTAGAACTTGCAAAATTAGCTTTTGAATTCATCAAAGAACTTCAGCAAAATCCGAAGCTTCGCACCTATAAAAATTAAGAAATGGCAATATTTCTTATCGGTATTTTATATTGAGCTAGAGTCATTGGATATTATAATTGAACAAAATAAAGAAGAAAGGGTAGCCAATTATTATTGAACTGTAACCCGAATAATGGACACTTAAAAAAATCCGTTATTCAGGTTACAATTCACAATGTGCCATCGGGTCTTTGCGATTTAAACTTTAATCTATTGGGAATGTTCGTATTGTGTCTCAATTTAATAGCCGTGATTCGAATACGCCAGTAATCCGCTACCCAGATTCCCTGCCGATAAAGAGAAGGGCGACATTTCTCGATAATCTCATCCCATGCGCTTTCCTTCTCTTTTAAAGAAAAATCGGCAAAGAAATTGTTACTAAAGCAATGAAGCCAGTTTTTCAGACCTTCTTCTCCATCCGTAAGCGTAGTTGGACGGGCAAAGTGGATCGCCTGGGCTACATGAAAGCCTTCTTGTTCCAGTAGTGTCGCATATTCTCCGATGCTAGGAAAGTACCAGGGATTTTTTTCGCCGATGGATGAAACGCCACGAGCGGCCAATGTTTCTTCAGTTGCCTTGACAATTGTCTGCACATTGCCTTTGCCTCCGAATTCGGCGACAAAGCGTCCGCCTTCGCGCAATGCCTTCCGGACGGAGCGTATAACTTGCTTAGGTCGCTTCATCCAGTGCAACGCCGCATTGGAGAAGACAGCATCATAAGGGGCAGATGTATGAAATGTTTCACCATCTGCAACCTGGAAGGATAGATGGGGAAACTTTTGTTTTGCCGTCTCAATCATAGATGAAGATAAGTCCATTCCCAGGACAGATGCTCCGCTGGCGGAGATTTCGTTGGCTAATTCGCCAGTCCCACACCCTAAATCCATAATACGTTCGCCTAGTTGAGGCTTGAGCCATTCGATTACACCCTTGCCAAGTGTGGAAACATAATCGATTTTACTATCGTAAAAGCTGCCGTTCCACTTATCGTCCATTTTTTCTTTCTCCATGTTGTCCCCTCCTGAATTCGTTATAATCCATTTTTATCATTGTAATGAAAATAAGTAAAATATATTATTTTTATTTTATTTATAGGTTTTACTTATATGAATGCTATTCCGACAAATGGAAAAACGCGAACTTTCTTTTTTCTTGCGTAATGAAGAAGAGGTTGTGACTGTTTAACCGGGAAATACAGCGGGGTAGTCATAGAATTTTTACTGATGAAAGCTTTGGCATGGTGCAGTGTCCAAGGAGTATGGTGGAATAGTGATTATCGTATGTGCATAGACAATATCGTTCGGTAAGCCAACATTTCCAATCAAAATGACCCGTGTTATAAACGAAAAATCCCAATTTCTCAGTGATATAAATGAGAAATTGGGATTTAATTATTCACTGTTTTATTGACCAGCTTTTCGTGATGGGTTTTTTTATATATACAGTATATTAATTACCTTTATGGAATTTTATTAATAAGGGGACGGTGTGCATGAAGAAGGCTCTTATAGCCCTGTTGAGCAGTATATTTT
>NZ_KE952880.1 GCF_000466385.1 Aneurinibacillus aneurinilyticus ATCC 12856 | reverse complement strand
CTGGATCATACTGGATAATCAACACCCTTGATATGTTAAACGAAGTTCTGTGCAAAATTTGCGAGAGGAGTGTTGTATGATGCAAGATGTATGGAAAAGTGTTGGAGTAATTGCAACCGTATTTGCTATTTTCTTTATGCCGGTAGTCAGTATCCAGGTAACCGGGGTGGCATCAGGATCCCTCGCTTTGGCAGCGCAAAGCAATATACCGAAGAAAGAGAGTATTCGTTCCTTGTTGCGGCAGGCCGCTGATGCACAATACACACTGAATGAACCCATGGCAAGATCCGAAGTTTTGGAAAGGATTCGTCCGTATATGACAGAAGAATTTTCCCGTACATTTTTGCAGGAACGGCTCGTATCGGAGAAAAATAGGCAAGGTGAAACATTATGGTATGTTCCGGGATCGGATGACATGTATTTGTTTATTCCTGATTTTTCATGGGATTCCCGTACAAAAGTTAGCATAAGTGAAGGAGCGATTCATGTATCGCAATATTATCCAGCCGAGGATGGTCCATGGCAAATGCCAGCCCATAAGGAAACAGTATTGCTAATCAGGGAAGACGGAAAATGGAAAGTGAATGATATTCAGTATGAATGATTTTTTATAACATAAATTTATCTTTTTTTCAATGCATTTACCTCTTTATTTTTGACGAAATATTTACGAAAATATTGACAAATTTGTGACGTTTGTAGTAAGATAATGGTAGTTGCAGTATGAAGCTTTATATTTTTGAAAAGGAGCGGTTACGGTATGTGGAATGCGATTGTCATTGCTGAGATGGTATTTACCTCAACCATATGCGCTGCGATTTTGGCCCTCCCGTTCATCGCAAAAGCAAAGTATCCTTCTATAGAAGAAACAGAAAATGAATAGATAGACAGAAAGCGCCGGTAACGGCGTTTTTTTTATTTTTTGCAATATGAAGGAATAATTTCGCTAAAAATCTTCTTGATTTTGAATTGTTTATGCCGATATATATTAAAGGGAAATAATAAGGATAGAAATTACCAAAGAAAGAAATAGGGGATGTCAAATGGATTTAGCCTCACTTATTGGTATTGCCATAGCTTTAGCTGCCGCGGCGTTCGGTTTTTTCTATGACGGTGGAACTCCTACTCTACTATGGAGTGCATCTTCGTTTGTACTCGTTCTTGGTGGTACAATTGGCGCTGTAACTCTTTCGTTACCGATGAAAGAGTTGAAGAATGTGCCGAAGCTGTTCAAAAAGCTGTTTACCGAGCAGAAGATGGACTATCTTGGTCTTGTAAATCAGATGGAAGAGTTGGCAGGCAAGGCGCGTCGGGAAGGATTGCTTTCCCTTGAGCAAGAAATCGAGCAGGTTGATAATAAATTCATTGCAAGAGGGCTGCGAAGCGCTATTGATGGTGTCGATCAATCTGTTATCGGTGAAATGCTAGAATATGATATTTCTGCTATGGAGTCTCGTCATCAGCGCGGTGCCAAGATCTTTGAGAATGCAGGCGGATATTGCCCAACCATCGGGATCATGGGTACGGTCATGCACATGGTTGTTATTATGACGCACTTAAACGAGCCGCACTCGCTCGGGCCGTCCATCAGTGCAGCTTTTCTTGCTACGTTATATGGGGTAGCGTTTGCGAACTTGTTTTTCTTCCCGTTTGCAGAAAAATTGAAAGCAAAGTCCAAGGATGAATCATTGTATTTAACTATCGCTCTTGAGGGGATTATTGGTGTCCAACAGGGGATGAACCCAGTTGCGCTCCGTGAGAAGCTGCTTGTCTTCCTTTCTGAGGCGGATCGCAATATTGAAGCAGGCGGTGAAGAAATTAATGTCCAGAAAGAAGCAGAAGCATGATGACCATGTTAATCTAGAGCGCTGGCTTGTCTCTTATGCCGATTTTGTTACGCTTCTATTTATTGTTTTTCTTATCCTTTTCTCTATGAGTGCGGTAGATGCTCAGAAATTCCAAGCGTTGAAGGAATCGTTTAGTGATATAACCGGTTCCGGTTCCTCGCTCGTGATGCCGGCTCCTGGTTCCGCTGCGACACCGACAACAGATAAGAATACCGGCAAAACGAAAACGAAAAATGCCATCGCCGCTGAACAGGAAAGGTTTGAGGAAATTAAAGAGAAGATGGAGCAGTACACAAAGTCTAAAGGACTTGATAAGAGTGTAATGGTGAATATGGATCAGAACGGGATTAATGTTACCTTTACTGGGGCTGTTTTGTTTGCAAACGGAGATGCAACATTACAGCCACAGGCTAAGGGTATTATTAAAGATATGTTCCCGTTCATTAATTCGATTAACAACCCTCTACGTATTGAAGGACACACGGATAACGTACCGATACGTACAGCACAATATCCTTCCAACTGGGAATTGTCCACTGCTCGTGCGACGAATCTGGTTCGTTATCTATCCGAAGAATATAAGATTAAACCAGAACGGCTTTCCGGGGCAGGATATGGCGAGTATCATCCGATAGCTCCAAATGATACACCTGAAAACCGTGCCAAAAATCGCCGGGTAGAGATTATGATTCTAAGCTCTAAAGCAGCGGCAGCAGACGCACAAAAACCACAGAGTAAAAAGTAAAGAAGAAAGCAGGCATTCGATGAGGGATGCCTGCTTTTTATTATGCAGCAAGCAATGGTACATTTCTCGCTGTTTTTGTTTCAGGAAGAGAAACAACGTGTAAATTTCTATATATGAATTTATTTAAATTGCAGCGGGAGAGGACGCATATGACCAAACAAAGCAAATGGTTGATGAGAGGTGTTATTTTACTCCTTATTCTTACGATTATTTGGATGCTATACCAGACTAGCTTCATCCTTCAACCAGTTGTTATTATTATTCGGGCGATTGCACTGCCTTTTATTGTTGCTGGTGTAGGCTTTTATCTTCTGCGGCCTATTATCCGCTGGGCAGAGCAAAAAGGAATTAAGCGCTTGTATTCCAATACAATTATGTATATTGTAACTCACGCCTGTTGATTATCCATAAGGTGAAAGAAAAGATGCACGCGTCGGCGTGTTCCCTCGTCTTTTTCTCACAAGGAAGAGACACGGCCGCTTTGTGGCGCCAGGGCCGGACCGTAGCAGGCATTATTCTGGCCGTGCCAGTATATGCGGTAATAAAAGTCGTTTATTGTCACATTTTCGAATATCTTCAGCCGCGTATGAATGGAGATAAAGCCCCATCTTGCTAAGATGGGGCTTTTTTCTTAGGGAAAAATTGTTCATTCTTTGTGGAGGAAGTTGTACAATAAAAGAAAATATTTCCGATATTAGATACATATTTTTGGAGTTTTTTGTCGAAGCGTAGGTGAAGCTAACCCTTTTTGCGCCAAATCACAGAGAAAGAGAGAGGGTAACAGATGAGGAAGACGTTATGCGGACTCGGGATATTTCTTGTTTTTTTTCTAGGAATATTCTCCGTCGCAGTGCAGGCGGCAGCAGACCCTTCTATTCAGCTATTGATTAATGGAAGCAAGGTCAAACCCGAAGTTCCGCTGCAACTCGTAAACGGCCGGACGCTTGTCCCCGTATACACCATCCAGGAAGGCTTGGGAATAAAGGTAAGCTGGGATGGAAAGAATCGCAAAGTCACTGTTGTTGATGGAAGTAAGAAGATTGAATTAACGATCGGTTCTAAGACTGCACGTGTGAATGGTACGCAGAAGAAGCTGGATGTAGCTCCGGTTATCATTGGAAATCGTACGTTTTTACCGTTTCGTGCAATAGGAGAACTTCTGGGAGCGGAGGTTGACTGGGAAAATAAGACGCGAAGTGTCATTCTGAATAAGACGGTTACACCACCGCCTCCAAAAAAACCAGAGACTCCTCAAACTGTTAAAGTAACGAGTATTCAACAAAACGATCAAGTTATATCGATTCAAATTAGTGGAAAAACTGAGGCAAAAAGCTTTACGATGAGTGAGCCGAACCGTATCGTGGTGGATGTACAAAACGCAACGCTTGCTACAGCTTCTTCGGCGGTACCAGGTCAGGGAACACATCCTGCTATACAAAATGTACGGTTTAGCCAATTTGAGCCTGATGTTGTACGTGTGGTAGTGGAGTTAGCTGGTTCTGCCAAGTACGATCTGGTGCAGAGCGCTTCTAAGGTTGAATTGAAACTAAAGGATATTCAATCTCCTGAACCGTCCGTTCCACCTGTAACAAATCCTCCAGTTGTTACTGAACCTGTAGAAAAGCCACCTATCGTAGCACCTGGTAATGGCACCACGCAGCAGCCGAACCCAACGCCTACGACAGATCCGCTATCCTTAAAGGATAGGGTTAGAATTGTTGTTGATGCTGGACATGGTGGAAAAGACATGGGTGCGACTGGCAATAATGCCCGGGAAAAAGATTTGACATTAGGAATTGCCCAACGTCTTGCGAACAATATGATGGCTGATCCCAAGCTAGAAGTAATTATGACACGGGACAGCGAGTTGGACAGGCAGTTGACTGAACGAGGTGTTAAGCAGGAATTGTCAGAGAAGGTCAACATCGCCAATAATAACAATGCAGACCTTTTCATTTCCATCCATATTAACTCAAGCACTTCAGCTTCTGGAAAAGGTACGGAAACATATTATCATAACGATAAAAGCAAAGGATATGCTTCCACTATTCACAAACATCTGGTTCAGGCAACAGGTTTCCCGGACAGAAAGATAAAGCAGGCGAATTTTCAAGTTATTAAGTACACAAAGATGCCTGCTATTCTTATAGAGGTTGGCTTCATAAGCAACCCAGCAGAAGCAAAAGAAATGTTAACACCTGAATTTCAGCAACGGGTTGCTGATGCTGTGTATGCCGGCCTTAAAGAATACATTGAGAATAACTAAACATAAAAGCCAGCTTCCTTTTACGGAGACTGGCTTTTATGTTTAGTTACAGTATGATATGTTTTGTCTGTCCCGTTTCCTTTTGCTATAAAACGGCTCTTTATTATTCCTGTTTTTGTTTTTAATCGCTTATAATGGGAAAAAACGAGGGTAGGGAAAAATTATGATTGTTGGTGTAGGGATTGATATTGTGGAACTTGAACGTATTCAAAAAATTATAGGTAGACAGGAAAGCGCTTTTCTGGAGCGGATATTTACGGAACGAGAGCGGAAGAACGTTCCGTTAGGCGAAGCACGTAAAATTGAGTTTGTAGCTGGACGATATGCGGCAAAAGAAGCGATTTCAAAAGCATTAGGCACAGGTATTGGCAAGGTATTTTCATTTCAGGATGCCGAGGTCCTACCGGGGGAAACAGGAAAACCGAACGTTTGTATAGATGCTTCTTTACTTGAACGTATTACAGGGAAGAGAGGGAGTTTCTGTCACCTTTCGATCTCGCATAGTGAAAAATATGCTGTAGCTCAAGTAATACTGGAGATACGCGAAGACTTGTCTGCATATCGGGAATAAGTTGGACATACATATATAACGCGGGTGAGGAGGGAATTAGTATGTACGTGGTGAGCACGCAGCAAATGCGTGACATTGACCGGTTCACCATTGAGCAAATCGGAATTCCAAGCCTTGTATTAATGGAGAATGCTGGAGTAGCGGTGGTTAGGGAAATAGAAAAGCGGTGGTCTACTGGAGCAGTAGTTGTGTTGGCCGGTCCAGGGAACAATGGGGGAGACGGCCTTGTGATTGCACGTCATTTACTTAACAAAAGGCGTGATGTAAAGGTATGGATATTTGGAGAAGAGAAGAAGCGAAGTGATGATTGCAAGCGGCAACTGGAGATAATGCAGAACTGCGGATATGCCGTAAATGTCTGGACGCAAAAAAGCGAGGAAGCAGTACAAACAGATATAAAGCAGGCGACGGTAATTGTAGATGCTCTTCTGGGTACAGGAACGAAAGGAGAGTTACGTCCTCCCTATCCGTTCATCCTGGAAAAGTTGAAAGACTGCCCGGGAGAAGTGTTGGCGGTTGATATTCCGACAGGTGTGAATAGCGATACAGGGGAAGCGGCCCAATATACAGTACAGGCTAATGTAACGGTGACATTCGCTTTTCCGAAATGGGGTCACTTTTTATATCCCGGTGCTGACTATATCGGTGAGCTCGTAGTCTCTGATATTTCTATCCCACTACGAGCTATTGATGAATTTTTATTACGGGATATGGTACTGACCAAAGAACAATTACGTAAAGAATTACCTGAACGCCGCGCTTTTTCCCATAAAGGGACATATGGGCATGCTCTCATACTTGCTGGTTCGAAAGAAATGACCGGGGCCCCCGTTTTATCCGCTTCTGCGGGTCTTCGTACAGGGTGCGGTCTGCTGACGCTTGCGGTTCCCGAGTCGGCTTTTCCCATTGTTGCCAGTAAAATTAATGAACCTGTCTTTTGGGAATGGCCTGCAGAAGAAGGGCGCTTTGCCTGTGGAAGCCATACATTGCTAAGGCAACGAATCGCTTCGTTTGATGTTGTTGCCATTGGACCGGGTCTGAGCACATGGAAAGGCGGTAATAATTGGCTCAGGGAGATTATCAACATGGTAGATGTGCCGCTCATTCTGGATGCCGATGCGCTGAACTTGCTCTCGGAAAATTTGTCTATTCTCCATGAGAAAAAAGGCCAGATTGTTCTTACGCCACATCCGGGTGAGATGGGGAGGCTATGCGGTTGCTCTGCAGTCGAAATCGAAAGGGATCGTGTAGGTTATGCCCGGTCATTTGCCCAGGATTATGAGGTGTATGTTGTTCTGAAAGGAACATACACGCTAATTGCTACTCCGAATGGAAAAGTTTTCATTAATACGACAGGAACGGCTGCGCTTGCAAAAGGAGGCACAGGTGATGTGTTGACTGGTATGCTTGCTGGTATGCTCGCGCAGAAGGTGGCCCAGGATGAAACAATCGAGGCAGGAATTCAACTGGCGGTATATCTTCATGGTATAGCTGGCAGGATTTGTAGTGAGAAGTCGATACATGCCACATTGGCAGGTGATATCATCGACAACATTGGACCGGCTATAAAAAGCTTATTAGTTGCGAGTAGCTCACCCGTTACAGATTTCCCAGGAAATTGACATGGGAACCCTCCTTTGTCGAAAAAAGGCGAAGGAGTTGAAACAAGATGAAGCGAATTTTTTTGTTATCCGTTGGTTTTCTGCTGCTTTTTTTGACGCTTGTTGGCTGCGGACCAAAATCATCGGGAGATGTAGCGCAGGATTTGACTAAGCAAGTAGAGAAGATGTCTGGCTATAAGTCAAAAGCTTCTTTGTCAGTCCAGACAGGAAAAGCGCCGCAAGAATATGAAGTAGAAGTATGGTATAAGAAACCGAATTTTTATCGCATCTCTTTAACATCCAAGCAACGGAACATTACACAGATCATTTTACGTAACAATGAAGGTGTGTTTGTTCTAACTCCCCATCTAAACAAAAGTTTTCGTTTTCAGAGTGAGTGGCCGGAGAAACATGGTCAAGTGTATTTATATGAATCATTGGCAAAAAGCATTGCAAATGACAATGCAAGAAAATTCCAAGGCGAAGGTGAGCGATATACATTCGAAGTAAAGGCGGATTATCAAAATCGTTCGCTCACAAGCCAGAAAATCACGCTTAATAAATCGTTGGAGCCGGTACGAGTGGATGTAATGGATACAAATATGAATCCAATGGTCACCGTACAGTATAGCTCGTTTGATTTGAATCCTAAGTTCGATACAGATGCTTTTGACAAAGAGCGGAATATGCAAGCTGCTATCTTGGATTCTGTTCCTGTACTAGCTGATACAGCAGCTAAGAAGCATGAAGGTAGCTTCGGAGTGATTGAACCGAATTATTTACCTAAAGGCGTTACGTTAAAAGGGGTGGATAAGGTTAAAGATGAAGAAGGTGCACAAATTGTTCTAACATATGAAGGTGCGCAGTCGTTCACACTTGTTGAAAGTAAATCTAAAGCAACTACGGTTAATCTTGTGACTGGTGAACCTGTGGATTTGGGTTATACGGTTGGTGTAGTGGTTGGAGAAGCCAAGAAAACGTTGCGTTGGGACTACGATGGGGTGGAGTATATGCTGTCATCTGGAGATTTACCGGTAGAAGAAATGGCGGAAATAGCAAAGTCTATGTTTAATCAGGTAGGTAAATAAGGGTGGGAAATCCGCCCTTTTTCCTTTTTTAAAGAAGCATATGTTTAAAATGCGCTGTTTTCATATAAATTACACTTGATATTTTGACAAGGTAGGGTGGATGCGCCCTGCGCTTCGGCAGCGAAAAGGGCAGGGTGTCTTTTTCCGACCGCTCCTGGCCTTTTTTCTTTTCTTAACTTCCCATCACAAACATGTGTCGGTTTATCAAATCAGATGTATATATGTACTACCTAGTGATGAGTAAATAATTTTTTATTAAAAATGTATTGACCTGAATATATGGTTTGTGATAAATTATCTCTTGTCGCCGCGAAAAAAGCAAAAAGAAAAAATGACAATCTTTCTAAAAAAGATGTTGCAAAACGCTTGGTGATTTGATAAAGTATAAAAAGTCTCATGAAAAAAGAGACAAACTTAAAAGTTCCTTGAAAACTGAACAGTAACACTCG
>NZ_KE952879.1 GCF_000466385.1 Aneurinibacillus aneurinilyticus ATCC 12856 | reverse complement strand
CGCCCGTTTGGGCACGGTGTGGTGACGATCCACTATGGATCATACTGGATAATTAACACCCTTGAAAAAACATAAAAGGCTGGAGCAGGGAGAGAATGCAGGAATGGAATAATATAAATGAAATGAGGTAGCTATTACATGATACCGTGTAGTCAGTGCCAGGCAAATTAGAATGAAAAACAGCCATCTTTTCGGATATGTAATCGGAAAGATGGCTGTTTTTATTTTTATCCATGATAGGTTGCAAACGCAATAATGCCTTCGTCGTCATCGAGCTCAAGTTCCAGACTAGCTGCAAATGGATCTCGGTTCAGCTCATGTCGGAGCCAGAAGCGAATCGCTTCGATCATATTAGCCTGGATGAGTATTTGTGAACGACCATTTTCTGTGGCTGATGCAGAGAACCCATACTCTTCATCCCACATCAGCTCAATGCTGACATCACTTGGATTGATTTGTTTTTTATCAGCAGTGTACAGACATAACGCATTAACGATATCTTGTTCCGATAGTTTTAGTTTTTCCATACATGAGATTCCTTTTCTTTCTGCTTCGTTTTATATGCGACATACAGTTTACGGATAACGGCGATAACGACCACAACGAACAAAACATTAATTAACAGGCCAAGAATCGCGCCAAGCCCTCCCATGTTGCCAAGTAATCCACCGAGCATAAGACCGGCAAGACCACCGAACAGCAAACCTTTCATGAAACCACCGCTTTTGGACGGAGTAGCTGTGTTTTTAGTAGGTGCTGTGTTCTTAGCAGGGCTATTTACGCCGGAATTTGAATTAGAATCTTTAGAGATATTGGAATTCTGGTTGTTTCCTGGCTGGAAATTTTTTGTGCCAGAATTATATGATTTTTTTCCTTTGGCATCCGCATGGTCTACATTTACAAAAGCACCTGCGCTAAATACCAACGCGACAGCCATAAACAGCATGAGAAACTTTTTCATAATTTTTTGTAAACCCCTCTCTAAAATCTTAATACGTATATTCTATACGAGCCTGCTTTAAAAAGGTTTCAAAAATTTTTATAGAAAAAATAGCGGCATCCGAACGAAAAAAACGTTCTGGATGCCTTCATTTAATCCACTTATTTCGTGTTCCTGGCGTGAGGAAAATATTCTTTCCAGCGGCGGTCTACCTGTTCGACAATATCCTCGCGCGGTGTGAGTTCATCCGGATAGAACGGTTTCATACGTGCATCGATAACGATAGGTCCTTCGAATTGAACTTTATTTTGTCTCAAGTTCGTTCTGGCATATACATCATGTGCTGGATCAAAGCGGGTAAACGTAGTCCATAAGAAAGTTGTCTGATCTACGATATCGTCTACATTATCCACCAGGAAAATAAGCGGCCAATCTGCTAGTTGGTGTTGGGCATGTTCAATAAGCGTTGAAGCTAGTTTTTCATCTTCTGTAAAGCTTTTTCCCGAGATGACCAGACAACCGCCGCAGTATGCTTTTACTTTGTCGATACCTGGCAGTGGCTCTCCGTGATACTCGCGTGCAAGCTCGCGAATCGGGTCGCCGATGCCCAGCATAATAGCCTTGCTGCCATGGTTGAACTTACGTCCCGTGTAATCGAGTGTATCCATCGACGTATCGTGTACGATAAGCAGATCGCGTTGCGGGTTGAAGCGAGCAAGGATCGTTTCAAGAAAGCGTGGGAAATTCGAAAGATCGCATGGTACGTCAGTCAGCATGAGGAATTTGGTCAGCGTTAGCTGGCCTTCACCCATAATGCGGAATGCATGTGCCATAGCTTCGCGATAGTAGCTCTCCCGTACGATGGCCCCTGCAAGTGAATGGAAACCGGTTTCTCCATATGTCCACAAGCTTTTAACTCCAGGCATTACCACGGGGAACATTGGCGATAGCAGGCGCTGTAAGTATTCGCCGATAAAATAATCCTCCTGGCGTGGTTTGCCTACGACGGTCGCAGGATAGATAGCGTCTTTGCGACGGTACATTTTTTGAATGTTGAATACCGGAAAATCATGTGTCCAGGAATAGTATCCATAATGATCGCCGAACGGTCCCTCCGGATGGCGAACATGCGGGGGCACTTCGCCACAGAACGCGAACTCCGCCTGGGCAATCAGTTTGTGCGCATGGTTGCTGACTTGCGTAACATCCAGCTTGTCTCCCATCAGAAACGATGTGAAAATCAGCTCCGGCAGCATTTCAGGTAACGGTGCGATAGCGGTAATAGTCAATGCCGGAGGGCCGCCAAGAAATACGGTTACAGGCAGCGCCTGATTGCGAAGCTCCGCTTCATGATGGTGAAATCCGCCGCCTTTTTGAATCTGCCAGTGCATGCCAGTACGATTTCTCTCTTGTACTTGCATCCGATACATTCCCAGATTGTGTTCTTTTGTCTCCGGGTGCTCCGTATAGACAAGCGGAAGGGTGAAAAATGGACCGCCGTCAAGCTGCCAGCCGGTCAGTACGGGAAGTTTATGCAAATTAATATCGTCTTCCTGCAGCTCAAGCACAGGTGCTTTACCGTTTCCGACGTTGCGTAGTCCAGTCTTGGCTACGTCGAGCAGAGGGGCGCGATATTGCCATAATGTACTGAGCTTGGGTGGAAGCAATTGATCCATTGCGCCGACAAGCTGATTGACCAGATTCTCCGGACGGGGTCCAAACGCCAATTCCACCCGCCGCTCAGTACCGAATAGATTCGTAATAACCGGGAAAGAGCTGCCTTTTGGATTGGTAAACAGAAGGGCCGGTCCCCCTTGATCGATGACGCGGCGGTGAATTTCTGGAAGCTCCAGGTTTGGATCAACGGCCGCGTCGATTACGGCGAGGTCTTGTTCTTTTCGTAACGTTTCGATAAAAGTTCGCAAATTGCTATGCATATAATGCGTTCTCCTTGCCTCATAATATTATCCATTGCTATTGTACATGGTTTGCTCATTTTCGTCATGCATTTACCGTTACAAACCGATAAAACACATATGGTATGATTAAAGTAAAGAACAATATCGGATGGAGAGGGGAATATATGACGTATAAATTAGCTGCTATTGATATAGATGGCACATTGTTGAACGACGAATATAAAATTACGGAAGAGAATAAAAAAGCGTTGCGCGCGGTGGAAGAAGAGGGAATTCACATCGTGCTTTGCTCAGGACGTGCTCCTCTCAGCGTAACGCCTTTGCTTGAGGAAATCGGCATCGACGGATATTTTATCTGCCATAACGGCGCTGTTACCTCTCATTCCAAAACGAAGGAGATTTTGAATGAAGCAGGATTCTCTATTCATTCATTGAAGAATGTTTTGGATTATTGTCGTAAAGAAAACATTCATACAGATTTTTGTACCGCGTTAGATATGTATACGGAGAATTTGGACAGGGAAGATGTACGAGCTATGTATGCCAAGTATTTGGCGGAACCGAAGCTTGTGGAGGATGCGCTTAGTGTGGAAGACAAGCTTGTCAAGTTTACGTTATTTGGTACAGATGCTCAGTTAAACAAAGCATATGAAGAGCTTACAGCGATGAATCTACCGGTACAAACGCTGCGCAGCGGCCCCTTCTATATTGATCTTATTGACCGGGCTACATCCAAGGGTGCGGCATTGAGCAATTTGGCAAACTATTTGAACATTCCACTGAGTGAAACGATTGCGATTGGTAATTACTACAATGACCTGGATATGATTACGATGGCGGGGATGGGGATAGCGGTTGGAAACGCGCCGCAGGATGTTAAGCAGCAAGCTGATATGGTGGTTGCCTCTAATAATGAGAGCGGAGTAGCGAAGGCGCTAGAGTGCCTTGTTCTACAGAATAAACAAAGAGCGTGAATAAAAATGCCACGATCCGTGAATAACGGACCGTGGCATTCTCGCTTATACTTGTTCGACAGAATGAAGAATTTTCAGATGGGTTGCCATGTATTGACTATCTGTATACAAACGAAATCCTTGATTTTCGACGTAGTCGAGTGTGAAGGCTTCCGGATACATTTTCGTAATATACGTATCAAGACAGTACATGATACCGTCCTCTTCAATGCAATCGAATGAGGAGCCAGGGATATCGCCTTGAACAAGGGAGAACCGCATCATAAATCCGCAACCGCCTTCTAGAATACCGAGAATGGACAGACGCTGCGGTGTTTTCAGTCTTGCTGCTGCCTCTTTGTGTGCAGCCGGTGTGATTCGCAGCATAGCGCGTCTCCTCTCTTTTTTACTATTGTACCTGTTTTCACGATGAAATAGAACATTTCCGCTTGCAATTCCTGGACAAATGCTATACGTTGTTTCTATGAAGAACAGACGCTGGCACTGCTCAATCTGTTCTATATATAAGCCAAGGAGATGAACGCCATGCGCGCAGAAGCAGTTAAGTCCAGTACATCATTTACCGATCCGATTGAAAAACACTTTTATGATATTATTCATCTAATCGGCGAGGACCCTGAACGTGAAGGGTTGAAGGAGACGCCGAAGCGCATCGCCAAGATGTATCGCGAGATTTTTAGCGGCCTAGATGAGGATCCGGCAGAAGTTCTTGGAAAAACGTTCCCAGCTGAAGGCACGAACGATATCGTTATTGTTCAGGATATTCCCTTTCATAGTGTATGCGAACATCACTTTGTTCCTTTCTTTGGAAAAGTGCATATTGGCTACATTCCAAACGGACGGATTGTCGGCTTAAGCAAGTTTGCTCGCCTCGTAGAGATCCTGGCACGTCGTCCACAGGTTCAGGAGCGAATCACAAACCAGATTGTGGATACGATTGAACAGGTGATTGAGCCAGTTGGCGTTATTGCTGTCATCGAAGCTGAGCATATGTGCATGAGTATGCGCGGCATAAGAAAGCCTGGTAGCAAGACGAGAACGATTGCACGCCGCGGTATTTTCGATAAAGATAATGACGTGCAGGAACAAAGATTCTTCCGTTTGCTGGAAAAAGAATAAGATGTGTATAAGAAAAAGGGGGGAGGTTATCCCCTCTTTTCTTATACATTCCACTTCCCTTGACAGTATATAATAGAGACATGCTTAGTCAGATGTGCAAGAAAAATAGTCGTATTTTTATAAAAAAAAGCACGATTTTTTTGCTTTTGGTTTGCTGTACAGCTGGAATACGGTATAATAGGCAAAATAATAATGTAAGACCTCTACTATATAGAAATCACTTGATGTAGTAACAAAAATTCAGGTGGTTGGAAGTAGGAGATTCGAAAACAAGAAGAGGGTGGATGCGCCCTGCGCTCTGGCAGAAGAAAGGCCAGCGAGTCTTTTTCTGACCGCTCCCGCCCTTCCTTTTTTCTTACCTCCCACCGCAAAAATTGGTTGATTTATCAAATTAGATGTATATAGTAAGGTCTTACTACCCGTTGGATCGGGATAAACATTGTACATACATTGTGGAGGCTTGAAAGAGATGGTGGCACAACAGGTAAAAACAATATTTCAGGAAAAATACCGGGGAGTAGGCCGCATGTTGATTGCGTGTCCGGACCGTCCAGGGATTGTTGCGTCTGTATCAAAATTTTTATTTGAAAACGGCGCTAACATTATGCAATCTGACCAATATACACAGGACCCGGAAGGCGGCATGTTCTTCATGCGGATTGAATTTTTCAAGGAGGGTATAGAAGATAGCATTGATGAGCTACGTCGGGCTTTTGCTTCGGTTGCAGATGAATTCGAGATGAATTGGAAAATTACGCTTGCAAGCCGACCGAAGAAAATGGTAATTTTCGTATCCAAAGAGGATCACTGTCTGCGTGAGCTGCTATGGAACTGGCAAGCCGGTGATTTAAATGCGGAGGTTACAATGGTTATCAGCAATCATGAGGATTCGCGTGAGCTGGTAGAATCACTTGGTATTCCGTTCTATCACTTGCCGGTAACAGCAGAGACGAAGGCAGAAGTAGAGCGAAAACAGCGTGAATTAATGGAAGGAAATGTAGATTTCATCGTACTGGCACGTTATATGCAAATTTTGTCGTCGTATCTTGTAGAGCATTATCGAAACCGTGTAATTAATATTCATCATTCCTTTTTGCCAGCGTTTATTGGTGGCAAGCCGTATGATCAGGCACATAAGCGCGGAGTAAAAATCATTGGTGCGACTGCTCACTATGTTACGGAGGAGCTTGATGCCGGACCTATTATCGAGCAGGACGTGAGTCGCGTCAGCCATCGGGATAATGTAGGGGAGTTGAAAAAAGAAGGCCGTCATATCGAACGAATTGTGCTTGCTCGTGCAGTAAAATGGCATATTGAAGATCGGATTCTTGTTGATAAAAACAAAACCGTCGTATTTACATAGCATGCATATACAATGAAAAGAACCTGTTAAACACCGGAATCTTTCAAGAAAGGTGGCTTTGACAGGTTCTTTTTTAGCTATAATAGCACGTGTCGCTGGGACCGTACTTTATATAAGACGGTTATGCTCGGAGCGAATATGTGCTCACGATTTTATAAATAGGTCCTTTAGATGTAAGTGTAGAGTGAAACAAAACAATTTCACCTACACGCCAGCTTACGGGATAGACGCCCGGCAAATGCGGTGAATCAGCATTTCCTTCCATACGGGGCTCCCTCCCTAATGTAATATGGGGAGCGTATGTCCGGTCTTCGCTGTAGAGTTTTTTTTGTGTTAAACGTTTGGCTAATGTATGCTGCAATGAGTCTAAATCTTTGAGATGGCCACTGACTCCCACCCAAATGACGCGTGGTCGCTTTATATTTGGGAATGCACCGATGTTTGCAAGGGTCAACGAGAAGGGAGAGAAAGAAGCAGTGACATCTTCCATCTCTTGTTTTACAAGCTCCATTTGCTGCGAAGAAAGGTCGCCAAGAAAATGCAAAGTCAGATGCATTTGCGGTTTTGTTTGCCATTTACGGCAGGGGAGCGTTTCTTTTAGTTCTTGTTGTAAACGCATAAGCTCCTGTTTGGCTTCTTCGTTTAGTTCGATGGCAGTAAAAAGCCTCATATAGAGTCCTCCCTCTTTTCTATCCATCTATGGATACCAAGGG
>NZ_KE952878.1:42073-42454 GCF_000466385.1 Aneurinibacillus aneurinilyticus ATCC 12856 | reverse complement strand
TTGTTACGCTTGTTTATAATGCGTCCAAGTTAGCCGTAGATCGTATACGCCATCAGGTGAAAAACACAAAAAAAGCGACAGCTTAATTTCTAAAAAACAACACTCTAGCATTAGATGAAGTTTACAGCTTTTTTGGAAAAGCAATTGTGAAATTGATTCATATACATCTGATTTGATAAAAATTCTTTCTCAATTCTTATTCAATAACACCATACGAGGAAATTTTTATATTTGGCGTTATATTCACCGTCGCCTTTGCAAACTCGTCTGGCCAACGATCTTTGTTTTTTTTCCAATGTTCATATTGATGCGCACGTGCATACCAGCCAAATTTAAAAGGATCCAGCTTTTCTTTTTTCACTTTTTCAACGAAGGCTGTAA
>NZ_KE952878.1:41319-41973 GCF_000466385.1 Aneurinibacillus aneurinilyticus ATCC 12856 | reverse complement strand
CAAAAACAAATCGATTGTTTTTATAACGGGTTTTAATATTACGCTTACTTTCAGTTATATTTAGCGTTATAAAATCATGCCCTTTTACATTCTGTAGCTTATTCGGCCTTTTAAACGGAAGAGAGGGCATGCGAATGGTAAATACTACTGGAATTTTTGCTTCCTGCCGCAGCAGGAGAAGCAGGGAGCTTTCCCGGCGACTCAATGACATTTTGTACATTCCTTTATTATCAAGCAAGGCAGAACCGGTCACCACAAGCCCTTTTTTATCTTTTTTCATTTCTGAGATCGCTGGTGTAATCCCTTTATCAAACATATGTGTATGCAGCTTTTGTAGCGTAGTCGAAATGGTGCCGTTATATCTTTTTTCCACATCAAGCAACTGGGTTAAATAAAGTGGAAGCGCCGGCTTATCTACAAAATTACTCTCCATAATGGAGGACACCGGCCCTTTTACAGCGACCATACGAATGTTCCCTGTGTTCTTCGGATCGCGGTACACCACATCGAGCTGCGACATAATTCCTTCTTTTTTTAGCAGCTTCTCCCCAATCAGTATGACCTGCATTTTTCCAACAGCAATCATTCCGTTGCTTGTGCTATTAAACACCTCTCTCGCTTGCCTCGGAGTATTCACCTTCGCCGCAAGCACCT
>NZ_KE952878.1:0-41219 GCF_000466385.1 Aneurinibacillus aneurinilyticus ATCC 12856 | reverse complement strand
ACATCTTTATTAAAAATGGTGCTTGCCTGATATACCGTTAACTTGTCATCCTTATCTATATCCCATCCATAAGCTAGGGATAATGTCATACGCTCTAAATCACGCCGATCACTACTGCAGCCTGACGTTATAATGAGCAGCAAACAGGACACAAGCAGCATCATACGCTTTATCATCAATCCTCCACTTCCCATACCCTCACCTTTTCCTTCATTGTGTTTCTATGGGTTAATATGTGAAGTGGAATGGTTAAATATACAAGTTAGTAGGAATAAGAGACACGCTGACCTTTCTTCTACCGGATCGCAGAGCGTATCCACCTTCTTCTTTTTTCCGAATTCCCTACTTCCAACCACGCTCCCCTGTCAAAATATCAGGTGCAATTTATATTAAGTAGCGATCAAGATTATACTCACTTATATTCTTCGAGCTTTTGTTCAATATAGTTGCACGCAGCCTCCAGATCTTTAAAAACCCATTCAACGCTCTCGATAGGTTCCTTACTATCCATTCCAAGCAGCAATGTTCTTACTGCCTCCTCACAATTAGGCCCTACAACAACTGCTGTTGGAAACGGTTCATCATAAAAGTACCTTGCTCCAGTGTCAAATACGATTTCTAGTTTATCTCCCCATTTATACGTCAACTGGGACATATCCAGAATGGCGCCGCTTGGCTCCCAGGCTATTAGTGCAGCTTCACCCATGGCACGCATATACATAGCATCCGAATTCCCAGCAGATCCCGTCCGATAATAACCTTTAAATGTAATCAGCATAATTTCACCATACCTGAGCTTTTTTGAATCAAACGTATATATGTCAACATCAATATCACTTAATTCATTCAAGTCCCTTCGTATTATGTCCATCTTTTCTCTCCCTGCCTCTTCAATACTTTCATATACTCATATACTTCTTTTGTCGGCATGTTTACGCGTTCTGAAATGACCGACATCTTCAATCCTTGCTCAAGCATATGCGCTATTTTTGCTTTCATCTCATCCTCATATTGCTTAGCGATAGTAAAGAGTGGCTGCAATAGGAGTTCCCAACTATCACCATCTGTGTACGAATCTTTTTCTGAAATTGTTTTTACCAAATTTTCAATATCTCTCTTACGAATGCTTGTCCCATTTTGCTCGATAAATATGCCAATATATTGCAAATGCTTGAGAAATTCCGATATTGATTC
This sequence comes from Aneurinibacillus aneurinilyticus ATCC 12856, assembly GCF_000466385.1. Lineage (GTDB taxonomy): Bacteria > Bacillota > Bacilli > Aneurinibacillales > Aneurinibacillaceae > Aneurinibacillus > Aneurinibacillus aneurinilyticus. The sequence goes on along the minus strand of NZ_KE952878.1, from coordinate 40,025 downwards.
TGCTAAATAGCTACCGCCTTCCCAGCTCTCCATATCATGCATTAGTATCGAAATCGAATAGCCAGCTTCGGCTGCATCTGCAATAATCGGATCACCACACATCGTTTCACGACCTATTACAATCCAATCCTCATCCCATGATGCCTCTCCCTTTATAAGCGAGTTGCCTTCTGAATCGATGCCATATCCTATTTGTGCTTCATCCAGTTCATTAATAGTACAGATCTCAATCGTCATGTATTCTCGTATTTTATCGATTTCATCGTTTAGTAACTCTAGATTTTTAATAAAATCTTCGTTTATTTTCATCTCTTCTCCTTCTTTGTACATCCTATACTTTTCTTTCTTTTGTTTTGGCCCTTATTTTTTCCAAAGCTCTTTTCGCAGCAAGCTTCCCATTATGCATTCCAGTTTCAGCGATCGTTCTTAGCTTATCTCTCGCCGGAACATATTGATGAAAGCCGAATATCTCGCAAGCTCGCTCCTGAACATACATGTCCTCATCATCCATATAGTGTTCTTCAAATCATGCCAATCGGCAGTATCATCCTGCTCTACTGCATCAACAATTCATTTTTTGCCTGTTTTCTAGCATGTAAACGTAAGCATTCCATGCTATTTTGCGATAAATGCAACTGAAGATTTTTATTAATTTCATCAATCCCCAAAACATTGTCCCCCTTTATTTGCTTATCAAACAAAAGCCTGCCAATCGCTTGAAAAGGCATCAAGTTGGCAGACTTCGAATATTTGTTTCTATCGTTATACTTTTATTTGCTCTAGGATATTTGGATCTTTTATCTTTGTATCATTAGCAAGCAACAAGATCTTAGATAAAATCTCTGCGGTCTTCGGATCTTCATCCATAAACGGCAGGAACAGTCTTCCTCTATGCTGGGAGTGCACAGGGATGATGTGCATGGCACCACCTGCCTGTCTGTGAACGATACCTCTTCCCAGATGAACCGTGTATTCTCCGAGCTTTCCTGCGATATGCGCATGGGAGCCTTTCACTGTTACATTTTCTATTCCAAGTAGGTCCAATGTTTCTGTCGTGATAGCTGCACGCATCTCAACGGTAGAAAGACTTGCTTCTGGATCAACGCTTCCAGCATGCGCCACGCTTACTACTAAATCTACATCACGCATCACTTCCGAGAAAATAATGCTCGGTATATTCTGTATCGGTATCGGTTTGTAGGTTAGCCTATCAAAAAATTCAACTGTTTCAAGAGTAGGAGCTTCTACATCCGCCGGAGAGAACCAATCAGCCAACGCATATAGCTTGGCGATGATGTTTTCCTTGTAATATACTTTTTGCAGGCCGTCTTCATAACTTACCGTCCATAGTCGTCCCTTGAGCAGTGCTACTGTCTTCTTAGGCTGAATTTGATGTCCCGCATATCGCCTGGATATCGTCGCTTCTGCTAGCTCATCCTCATTCGGCCTGTACAGTTCTCTGAATACTTGCTTAAATGGCTGTATGATTTGCCTTTCAAATAAATCCTTCTGGTATAAACTCCATTGCCCACTCTCATACAAATCCACAGGATGGGCAATATAAAGCATCGCATCAGACTCTGGCTGGTGAAAGCCTCCAAACGGCACTGTAAGTCGGCTGTTTTCTAAATATCCAAACGTATCACCGGTCATGAATATTAGATTTTTAATAAGCGGAGCAATAACCGGGTTCTCCTGCAAATTTGTGAGTTCTTGTAGTGTAAAGCCATTTTTGGCTTCCATGGCACGCTCAAGCGCTAATTTTGCCCGTGTATATTGATCCTTCAAGGATTTCTGGATGTCTCTTAGCTCTGTAACGTACGTATTCTTTTTTAACTTTGCCGGAACATTCTTTAATTCCTTGCCGTTTTTTAGCGCCTTAACCGAGGCTTTTCCTTCCTCATTAATTTCTATATATAGCTCTGTTCCCTCAATCGTCTTCGGAGACAAATATGGTAGAATTCCCTTTATTTTCTGTGTCTCCATATTCCATGTAAGTCTTGTTACATCGCTATAACCTGCATTTCTCGCAAGATTCCCTAGCGCGATTGCTGCGGTTTTCGCTTCGCTTTCCCTTCTTTGCGCGCCGAACTGTTTGCTTTCTTTCAGAAATTCCTGAATGCATTCATACCTGTGTAACGTTTCCTTAAGCTTATCCTTTTTTATCGGGATCAAGCTATAGCACAGCAGATGGTCTTTATTTCGCTTTTCCTTTATGGATTTTTTCATATCGGCAAGCTTCAACTTTCCAAGAACCGCATCGGCAAATAGCTGTGAGCGTCTGTGGTTCGCCCCGCCAGAAATATACTTGGCTGCTTCATACAGCATCTCGAAGCGCTTTTTACCAAGCATCTTATACGCATCATTGAACCAATCCGTATCGAAGGCGCCATCATTAAAGTCTGCCGGTACAATAGGTGAATAATGAGCAACAATCGTCTCCTTCTGTGCGGAGAAGCCTTCATTCACATGAGCATGGAAATACCATGCTGCACTTCTCAGCCCTTTCCAGCCCAAGTATTTTTCTACGATATCGATCCATTGTGGTGCATACATGGCTGCTTCGAGCAATCTTTTCTCTGATATGTTTCTGCTCTTTAACAGCTTTTTTAGCAGCTTTTCATCTTCATCCTGTTTTGGATAGCATATCTTCAACAGATGACTGAATGTTTCCTTCTTCGTCGGGTTTTCAGAAATATAATTATATCCCCTTACAAAAGTCTCGTTATGCATCCCAACCAATATGTCTACGAAATGGTTCATTCCTTCGTATCGGACTATTTTTGCAGCAAGAGAGCTAACATCCGTAGGCAGGTCACCTCTTTTTAATTCAATATCAAGAATCCGTTCCACCGCAGTATGTTCGAATTTCTTTATAAAGGGGAAGTTTTTCAAACGCTGATTTCCTCTGTAGCCTTCCCCTTCCGGTGCCGTAATCTGTCTAATGTTATCTCCGCTGCTTTGTCTGCCCATCAATTCCTTATACATCTCATCTTCGTCGATTATACCCTCGTCGTACGCTCTGCAAAAATCGGTAAAAGAAAGCAAAAATTTATAGGGCGGCTCAAAGCCGGTATTCCTATAGTACATGTAACGAATATAAAATGATTCCTTGAAGCTTTCGGTATCATATACGTTGTTACTCATCAACCTGAGCCAGAATCCTATTTCATCTGCGCCTGTCACATAATCTTTACTATACCAATAATAAGAAGCAGATTCGTCCTGCTTGCTGTATGATTCCGTGAATTTATCCTGTGGAACTTGCAGGGTAATATACTTCATCATATCAAGGGCTGTCGCGAATACCCCTTCCGCTCCGAATTCTCCCATCAATGCACTCAATATGTTTTGAATATGGTTACGGTAGTCCAATGTTTCCAAGAAGGCGCATATGTTTTCCGCCTTTTGCATAGGAAAAACATTGTGCAGCAGCGTATCAAACCACGGTTCACGTTCGATATCCTCCTCAATATGTTCATAAAACTGCAATTCCAGCAATTGACGATAATTCAGATTGTTATCCTTAAGAAACCCTCGCCAAACATCCGGCAACGGATAATTATCGATCGCCTTTGCTCCCTCCCAGTTTCGCTTTATTGTCTGTATACTATAGGAAGTACCGAGCACAACTTTTGAGCGGCTCCCATCATACAATTCGACCTCATATTCATAATCCCTATGCTGATAGATGAGATAATACAGGTTTGTGTAGAGCGTTTTTACTTCCTCTTCCGTCAGTGTAAAGACATCATTCGGTGAGAAATCCTTCATAATAGTAAGTGGCGGAACCATTACCTCGGATGAAGGGCTGTAAAGTCCGAAGCCATTTTCCTTGCTATATTCCGGCTTATCTGTTGCCAATAATTTCTCAATGAGCACCCTTTCCTTTTCAGTCGGTTGTTTTATCTGCTTTATAAGCTCCAGGCATGCATCATAAATAGAGGAAAAATCCTCCTTTTTTTCGATACTGGATATAATATCGAGCGCTGCAAGACGTTTTTGTTCATTTTTATCGGCTAGAAGCCTTGATGTAACATCAAGCAATGCATTAGCATCCAGCTTCAGCAATAGCTTGATACTGGCCTGCCGAACCGTACCTGTTTTGAGAGACAGAAGCTTTTCTACGTTTGAAAACTCATCCGGTGACAATGTCAATGAATCGATATGCTTCAATGCACTTTCGCGATTGGCCATACTCTTATCGTTTAATGAGGCGAATAAAAACGCTCTTTGCTTTTCAGTTTTTGGTTTTGCGACAAAATTACGTAACACGTTATGCCTTGTATCCGCACTCATCTTATCTGTATAGTCTAAAAGCTCGTCCTTAAACGCGTCATCCATATCATAGCCGGTTACGTATAGTAATTTTTGTGCAACAAGATCACCTGTCAGCGTTACATCGATCCAGGGAAATACGCTTTCTTTAAAAGTTATCCCCTTCTTAGGCATCTGCTCTAATATGTGCTTTAGCTTATCAAATTGCTTCTTTCTCTCTGTAATATCAGTCGGCAAACTCGTTTTATATCCGGCCTTTGCATAGCCTTCCTCGCTATACTCGTAAAGGGATAACGCAGGATAGTTGATAAGTATCCAGTAAAGAACCTCCTCATCCTTCTCATCCAAATACGTATGGGACAGATCATACATAAAATCCGAATAGCCACTCTCATTTAGAAAATACAGCCCTACCAGTTTTTTATGCTTTTCTTCTCCGGCCATGAATCGTTCGATAATCGGCTTTGTATCTTTGATTTCTCTAACAGCTATCGCCCAAAGCGCCATATACACCTGTATGCTGTCGCTGCTGTTTACACATTCCTCTAAAAATGCGCTATCCGTCAAACACTTGTAGCCTGTCTGTATGCATTTTTTAGCAACGGCAGGCTTCTGAGCCTCAATCCTAAGACCTGTCCACACATCCAGCGCCCTCACTACGGAGCTGTATCTAATTAAATCATGGTCAATAATTATTTTCAGCATATATAGAAAAGCGTCTAGACTTGCTTCATCAATTTTTTCTACGATGCTCTGGCGCAGCCCTTCCTGTAGCCTTGCCGCTATCAGAAGTTCTCCTAACATCGTATGGGCAACGCTATTATGACTCATTAATAAGCCCATGATCATAGAGTGCGATAGCAGGGCTGCATTGTTGTCACTGTAGATAATATTCTTAAGCGCCCCGATAACTTCCGCATTGTCATCATCAATTTCGACCGCGATCAAATCCGGTAATACATAATAAGAAATCTCATAGTCTTGTACTGTTAGATAGTCGAACAGGGAGAAGTCGTATTGATATAAATGAAGCACCAGACGTAGCTTGTCAAGATTTTTATCTAAATAAATGCTTATGTCTTGTTTTGTTCTAAAGCTTCGTCTGTAATAGCCCTGGGCATACGAATAGTCAGTAGCCCGATCCCAGATTTTTTTGAATTTCACCGCCAGTTCCTTGCCAAACAAAACAAGTAAAGCGTTAAAATGACTGCCTGAAAAAATATCTGCGATAGTCACAGGCTCTGTTTTCATGAGCAGATTTTTCAACCGTTGTGTTTTTTCTATTCTGTCCGTATACGTGCATGTAGCAAAGTCCAATATGCCTACAGCTATATCCCTTTCACTACCACTTAACGAATGGGCCGCAGCATACAGATTTTCAAAATAATTCTCCTTCTTATTCGCTTTCATCGTGCTCCCCCTCTACCACATTCTCCCTGAAAGCATCGTCAGCTTAATAAACACCAGTCTGTCGTCTTCTTGAACAGTCAGCTTCGCATCCAAAGATTCAATTTCCTGTTTATTTATGAGTACTTTGTACAAACCGTCTTCAAAGGCGAGCAAAGCCCGCTCAGCTGCCTTTTGCTCATCCTCTTTTGTAGTGTTGTGCTTCTCCTTAAATCCAACCTTGCCAAGTGCCGCTCTGTTCTCCAGTTCTTCTTCAGTAAGATACATAAAAATCGCATGTTTATCGAGGCTATGATTGAACTCCTTCACACTTGCTGTTACAACTTCCATTATCAATTGACGCAGCGTTTCCGGTGAACCTGCCAATTCGATCTCTTTTTCACCGATATGGTTTTTCCTTTTTCCGAGTTGTTTGACTGTTGCATACACTTTCATACCTCCACCTCGATTCTATGACTTGTCAAACGGTACTGTTCCTAAATAAAATATCCTGGCACCATCAACTGTCGCGTCGAAAACATGTCCGCTATGCCAATCCATATCGAAACCGGTTGAATTTCTTCCATTTGCTCATCCCTTTTCCTTTATCCATTCTTATCAGCTTGAATAAAGGGACAAGTAGGTATTATCGAACTTTCGGTTCACCAAATCCTCCCGGCGGATAAAAAAGTGGATAACACCGCAATCCCACCAGCAAAACCCAACAGCATCACTTGAGTCAACTTCAAGCAGCATAATCATGTCATCAATCTCTTGCTGTGCCTTCTTCTTATCGCCGCTAAAATGCTGAACAAGCTTATCGATTTCCTCTTCTTTATAGCCGTATTCCTCTGCAGCAACGATCATCAACGCCGCTTCAAGCTCGCAGTCATCATGCTGTCCCTCTGGATAGCCGTATAGATGTCCAATATAGCTCTCATCTCTGTCAAATAACTCACTCTCCATATTGCTATATCTGTCATACAGAGTATCGTCCCCAGAAATCTGTTCATTGTTCATATAGGCATATGTCGGCAACTGGATAATTTCTTTGGCTGATAAACGATACGATACAAATTCGCCGTATGTTTCTTCCAATACTGAGACCTCATCTATTTCACATTTTGCAAGCTCTGCCGTGTTTTCAACATAAATAACCTTATGTTCAATATTGTAGGACGGTTCATCTAATCCCATGAAGAAATACAGAATACCCGCTTCCGGCAGCAAGCCTTCCCTGTCCAGCGGCTTAATATCCTTAAGATTAAGCTGGGCAATGAATGTCATTCGTTCCCCATCCTCTGTTTCAGGCCATTCCATGCCTGTAGGTAAATCTGGATATCCAACAATCCGTGAGTTCCCAATGTTTCCATACGTTTCTTCTCCCAGAAGAGATAATTGGATGATGCTTCTGGCATTGTCATAAATGTATTGTTTGCATTCGTCCAATCCGTTTTTTGCGATTAGCTTATCCAGTTTCTTATGATCAAATTTCATCTACATTTGCTCCTTATGATTCTTGTTCATCGTTTTCCGCAAGCAGTTGGCTATACTGGCATACATAAAAATAGCTTTGTACAAGCGTAGCCAGATTTGTCTGTGCGTCCCCCCATACATACCGCCTGCCTTCAACTGCAAGATGTGTTAGCAGTTGAGCCAGAAAGTCCATGTTTAGCCCCTTGACCTCATTGCTCAATCTTTCGAGTTGCTTCACATCGTCTATATCCAATTGTCCGATGCCTTTTAATAGTATTCGTTCCAGCCAATCATTGACATGTCCAATCCATTCCTTCATTAAATATTACGCTCCTATACATCCAGCTTGATGTTCGTTAGCATGGTACCTTTTAAAAAACTAATTGGATAGTAGACCGTACCGTAGCGTTGTACCAGGATATAAAAATCATGGAGGTTCCGCAGCTCCCTGCTCTTTTCCAGATGCCGAATCCTGTTTGCCAATTCTCCCGTATATGCAATTGTTAAATCCAGTGTATTCCCATCCTTATCCTCGGCTGTCAATAGCAGGTTTTGCGTTGCTTGCTCGAAATGAATATGTTTGATTTTTTTCACCTGTAGAAGCAATATGTCGTCCTGCTTGCTTCCAAATAAAGCAAGTGAAACATTCGTGCCCATCTGCCTCCAATCTGTAACAAGATAAGAGCCTATTTGCATATCCTCAATATCCCGTCGTTCCAACATAATCGCGAGCGTTTCCTCGCTTGCAGATAGACGCCGTTCACGGTTAACTTTGCAGTTCCGCAGTATGATGTGGGACTTGGATACATCATGCATTGTCATTCCGCCACTCCAGGAAGCCGTTTTTCTGTATTGCTCGGCAAATTGAAAACGGGCATCCTCATAATACACGGGACGGGCATCTGTATACGTATAAATTCGTTTCTCCTCTAGCGCATAAAAATAATATGTAATTCCCTTATAACCGGAACGCGTTTCCCACGGATTGGCACCCAGAGCATACAATTCCAGACGCGGAATCGTATAATACTTGCTTCTAAAACGTCCAATAACCTGTTTCATCTGCTCTACAGGCAACTCTTTTTCCAGCGCAATCGCACTTACATAAGCTTCGGTCAGCCGTCTTAAAAAAGTCTCTTTTGAAAAACGGACATGCCTTTTAAAGAAAAGGTCCAGTTCTCCATGCAGACATCGGATTCCCCGCTCCAAATTCGGCAAATTTCCGGTGCGGGCAGCAATGGCGAGCACCTCCAAGCGGTCGCATATCCCTTGTGGAAGCTTGGCTAATCCGAAGCTGATAATTTCTGCAAGAATTCGTTTGCAGTCCTCCACTACGTCCATTGACACGTTTACGTCCACCTTCATCACTGGCATGTCGGTAACATGATGCGCCAAACGATAGCGCAGAAGCGACTCCAAGCGGTGAACACAGCTTTCTTTTGCCTTGCAGCTGCACGTACTTGATCCGAAATCTGCTTCTTCCTCAAACGTAACCTCTATGTTCTGCTCCTTCAGTTTAATCGCAAGGAACCCACTTTCCCGCGTCTCGATTTCTTCCGGATAATGCAGCCGAAAAAGCACCTCATCTATTTGTACCTCACTGAAATGTTTGCAAATATTCTCTGCGGATAATGCCAAAAGCCAGGTAAAATCGCCTTTTCTTTCTTCTGTTACCAATTCCTCAGTTTGTGTGTAATAGAGGATAGCGATGATCACATGTTTGCAAATTTTATCAGACGGACAAGAACATAAGAATTTGTCGATACGATCCTGAAGCTGACAAAGCGTCCCGTCATTAAGCGTGCAGTTGACATGCTCATCCGAGAACTCATAGTGCACGGTGGTTCCTTTCTCGATTTCTTTTATCGCCCGTTTATACAAGCCCTTATTAGCATGCGTAGTTAAATACTCTTCGCTGCAAAGCGCAATAAATTGTTCAAACCTCTCCTTTACATGTACCATATACACCTCAGCCATTCATCTGCTATTTTTCAGTTGCCCGGGTAATATCATATAACGTTTCGCTGAATATACGAGGCGGTATGGTGGCTATATCAAGCCGGGATTCTTTCCTGTAATAATGGTAGCGTTCAAAATGATTTCGATAGAAGGCCAATTCTTCTAAATGAATATCCTCCATACCTTCGTAATAGCTAATGCTTGTGCCGCTAAACAGCAGCTCAACAATAATATTGCCGTACTCTTTATAAAACTCTGTATAAAAACCGGCATCTTGCGGAACACCCTTGTACCATCCCAGCTTCTCCATCCGATTAGCAAAAGTACCCGGTGCATATTCGTGTTCTGTAAAACGGGCCACTGCTTTCATTTCGCATTCTTCCTTTGTCGGGAAAAACAGTGGGCGCTCCAACTGAATGATCGGTTGCGCAATCTCATAGTCTTCCAATTGGGTTCGCCATGCTTCCAGTACTTCCGGTGTCAGCTCAAGCGGATGAACAAGGCCGATTCGTACATCTTCCTGCCATTCGTATTCTTCCTCATCGCTTGTATTAAATGTGCCATCCTCCATATAACGGAATGTTTCTTGCAATCGGTCCTCCTCATATACACCCCAGATTAAACCGATCGCAAACCTTTGCATTAATACATTGTTCACAAATAGATTTTTCCAGTCATTCGTACTCCACAGACGATTAGTTGACAGAGCATTCTCCAGGCGCATGCTCTGAATCTTGATAGCATTTTTTAATTCCTTTTTTAGCAGCTTCATCTCTTCGCGAGCCTGCTCCGCCAGCTCTACATCGTCCGTTTGCGTCGGTTTAGGCAGATTTTTTAGTATTTTTCCATTTTCATCATTCGTAACAACAATCTCCAGTTCATTGTTCACCTTTACAGTAAACGTACGCTGTCCATAATTGAATGTACGCGTACCTGTCTCATCAAAGCCCAAATTCGGAACAAGACGATCCTCTAGCTCCTCTGGAGTGATGTTCAAATGCTGAGCTGCCATCAATAGCGCATCTGCTGCTGCCTTTTTCACCTGACGATTTTTGACTGTGTGCTTGAGTTGATCAATCATACGCAGGGCAGTTGTGTCCGACATGAAGGCTAGCGCCTTGACAGCTTCTGAAGCAATCGCTCCACGGCCTTGCTCTGTCCACTCTTTGATTTGTTTAGCCAATATATCAGTAATACGGTAATCGCCAAAAGTAGCGCAAAGAGGCAGTACCCATTTTTCTTTGGCAGGCGATCCGTTGTCCATCCATGCTTGAAGAATACCGATAGCAAACTCTCCTAAAGATTGTGGGGTAGCATATTCTTTCATCTCCAGCGCTTTAGGACTTGGTTCCGTTGCAAAATCTACTGAATGGCTAAGAATGTATTCTTTCATGTCCTGACTAAATGGTTGTCCAGACTGCTCAACTAGATCAGGCAACTGCTGAATAGCAAGCCACTTCAAACGTGCTAATTTACGCTTATCAATCATCTTTGCTACATTCGCATGTGCGTTCGCAAGACTTACGTCTTCCGCTTCGATAAATTGCTGTAATAGCTCCGTAAACTTTTTGTTTTTTTCATTCGCTAGCAATTCACGATATACATCTTTATACCCGTCTATATTTCGCAAAGCATCAAGTGCCAGTTCTTTCACTTTGGCTTTCTTTTCAGTTTTATATAGATGTATATACAACTCTTTATCTCTTGTCTCTATGAATTCAGCGACAGCAATCGCACTCGCTTTTTTTGATGTATCATGCAATCCAAGCTGCAGCACTTGATATAAAAAGGACGGTTCAAGCTGTTTTTTCTGTTCAAACAAGGTCTCTAGCACAAGTATTCTTTCCTCGACGGGCAATTTCCCATAAATACATAGTATGCTTTCTTTATTGCTCATAATTATCTTTTTATAATCATCGTTCGTAAATTTGTTCCAGTAAGAAGAACGGAAATCAAATATATTAAAAAGAAATTGCTCCGCATTCACTTCAGGGTCGTTCATATAGGCTTCCATTAAAAGTGTAACCTTATCTCCGAACGAATCACAAAAATGGCTGAGTAGCTTGACATAGTTGTATTCGGTTTCTTCATAATGACTAAATAGGATGAACAGTCTTCGGCAAAATTCATGCCGAACTTCGAAAAAGCTCAATAACAAAACCGCATCATGTAAATGTCTCGAATTCAGCACCTTCTGCTCTAATGCTTCCTCTAGTGAACTACCGCCTGTTATATAGCGATAAAAAGTCCTTACACGCTTGCTTTTCGTAAACATAGCCGGCACAAAAAACGCATCAAGATCAGATGCATAATGGGACATATCCACGCCTTGTTCCTGTAGCGTTTTGTAAATATAACCCTTAATCATCGAATTGGCGATTATACACAAAACTCGCTCGGCTTTCTCAGGGTTTTCTATAATGCTTTGCTCAGCCGTATCCCATGCAATCTCATCCTTTCTAAATATAGCAAGTAAAGACAAGAGCAAAAGATACGGTTCGGTTGCCGGTAAAATATCCGTCAGCACATCTTCCATATACGCTATTTGTTCGCCCTGTGGTATATCCGATAAGAGAAGCGTGTCAATAAGATCGAGCGGAATAACATCATACAACACAGCTAAAGCATCGAGTAGCTTCTGATCGCTGGCATCTGCCTGATGCAAAAAGTTTTCTTTGCTTCCATGCAGGTTGACTTTATAAAGCAAGCCTGTGCATAGCAGTGTGATATACAATTTATATTCTTTAGCTGGCAGTGTTTCTTTGCCTACCTGTCCCTTCCTTTTCTCCCGGAAGGCCTTCTCTAACTCCAGATAGGTGATAGAAGCTCCGGCTGGCAAAGGAGATGTACATAGCTCCTCAGTCATACGGTCCACTTCTTCGGAAACCTCTGCATGGTTCTCTGTAACAAGGTAATAAATAAAAGGATGGATATCTGCTTTTATCATCTCCAAATACGAAGAATGGAGCAGGGAAATAACTTTGCATTCAAGCAATAAATTAACCATGTCGACTGTTAAGCCTGCAGACCGCGGAGCGCCTGCTGACCGTGCCAGCTCCGCCTTTGCCTCCTTTATGAAATGTTCCGCATATATGCGAATCGCTTCTTCCCCAAGTACATCCCGTATCGTTTTCAGCTTTTCCGCCCGTTCATAAAGCTTAGCTGGTACATCCTCTTCCCCGTGCAGCTTGTTAAATATAAGGGACTCTCCAATGTACAAAGAAATAACTTCCATTTTTCTACTTTGTGTAGCACTCATCCGATAGAGCACTTGCAGCGCACGGAAATATTCTGCTTCCATGCCTTGCTTCCACATCTTTTTTATCGTTGATTCAAAATCGTACATATATATACGCTGGCTCGAAAGCTCCGGAAGTGTCTCGCATTCTCCGGCTACATAATCGATAATTTGCTCATATTGCTCGGCGTCAATTTTGCATTCTCGTTTACATACCGTAGCGAATGCCGTAATAAGTGGCGCCTGCTTGCTTTTAAATAACATATCCTTTCCCCCTCTTTTCCTTATCAAATAATCTTACCGATCCACTGCGCCAATTCATTAGGTGTAAGTGCAGCCACATGCGCCCCCATATCCGCCAACCTACGGGCCGCTTGCTTGTTATAATGTACATTGCCTGCAAAATCGAGAGCAGTTAGTACAAGAAATTTGCATCCAGTATCAATAATGGCCTGAGCTGCACGGTACATCTCATGCATGGAATATCCCTCTTCCAGATCACTAACAAGAATAAAAATTGTTCTGCCCGGATTCTCTAGCAGCGTATTGCCGTATTTAAGCGCTTTGGCAATGTGTGTACCCCCGCCTAGCTGTACGCTCATTAGCAAATCAATCGGATCTTCGAGCTGGCTGCTTAGGTCTACTACTTTGGTATCAAAGATGACAAGATTTGTTTTCAAAGCGGCTAGCTTGCTGAAAATACTTGCCATAACAGCACTATAAATAACCGAGTCAAGCATACTGCCGCTTTCATCGACAAGAATAACGATATTCCACTTATTATACTGCTGAACATTGCTATGAAAATACAGCTGTTCAAGGATGAACCGCTTATTTTTCCGATCATAGTTTTTTAGATTTTTGATAATCGTTCTTTGCACATCAAAATTTTTTAATGATTTGCTATAGCCCCGTTTTTGACGGTTTATCGCACCGATTATGCTTGTCTGAATTTCTGATTCGAGATTTCTTTTTATTTCCTCAACCACTTTACGAACGATTTCTTTAGCACTTTGGATGACTTGACCTTTCATGTACCCTTTAAACTGTAAAATGCTTTTAAGCAAATGCATATTCGGTTCCAAACTTTCAAGTACTGCCCGATCGGTCAACAATTCGGTCATATTGTATCTCTCTAGTGCCTGCTTTTCTAAAATCTCAACCGTTTCCTTCGGAAAAACAGTACGAATTTTACTCAACCAGGCAGGAACCGTAAGCGAGGAACCTTCCTGTCCCCCCTGGCGATATCCCCGTTCATCGCCATATTCCCGTCCGTACAAATAGTGTAAAATCTCGTCAACTTCTTTGTAGACAAAGCTCGCTTCTTCATACCCTTCGATGCCGGTCAGCGGACCAGCAGCATTCTGCCCCAGAAGTAACCGCCAACGATTCACATTTTCTTGCTTCATACGAGATTCCATCTGGCAAACTCCTTCCGAATTGTCCGGTCAAGATTTTTCGCCTTTATTAGCATCCGTTCATCCAGCGCAGGGCCATTTATTTCTACGATGTTTGTCTGATAGAGATTTGCCACATTTTCCGAGATTGTGATGATCTCCATTGGGCTAAAATACGTAAAAGCAAGTTTTAATTCAGGTGCTATCTGTAAAAAGTCTTCATAGGAAAGACCATTTATCACATAATCCAGATCGGCGAGTAATTGCTCATCATATAAAAAGACATCGCGGGCAATCATAAATACTCCTTGTAAGTAGCGAGCTGTCAACATCATTTTTTCCGTTGTTCCGAACATATACGCTCTCGCACGCTGGACAATCTCCTCCCGCTCAAGCAGGTTGAGATTAAACAAAATAGCCGCAACAGCTCCTTCCAGTTGAGGCGGAAGTGTCTTAGCATAAAGCAATTCACCTAGCTGATCATGGAAGATTTCCTCGGCAAGTACCAGGGTTTCTTTCATCATTACCATATAAAGACGCTTTAAATTCTCGATGATGCCTTCTATTTCTTCCGGATTTGGCTGCGCAAGCGCATAGATTTTGCTGACAGCATGATAATATGTTTCGCTAATCAGCTTTTCGATACGTTCACTCTCCGTAAACGCGAACAAACGTTTTTGTTCATAAAGCAAAGTAAGCGTATGAAACGTTTGACAAAGGGAGAGAAAAGAACTGTCCTGCTTAACATAGTCCTCAACCATAACAAACAACCGTCCGCCTATTTCCTCAAGCCCCATCAAAATGGCTTGCAGCAGCCACTTCGCTGCCTCACAGCTGTTATGGTTAGGTACTTGCTTGATGATACCTTCAAGCTTATGGATAGCTGCCTCCCGAATGCTACCACCATGTACCGAATTTTCGATAAGCCTTGCTTCGACAGAGGAAGAATAGCTATATGTCCAGCCTTCTCTTACCAGATTAATGTGTTTATAATTTGCCCAGTCCGGTCCTGATTCCTTTTCGCAAAATTCGACTCCTAGAAACTGCAAGCAATGAAAAAAGCGGCTATTGTCACGATGTAACGCTTTAGCATACACATCCAGCATCTTTTGCTTTTTTCCTGTCGTATGAATGTGTAGCCTGTATTTTTTACACATGCTTTTGAAGTCACGCACAATTGGCACATCCAATTCATTTGGAGCCACTTCACCGATACGGTTCCCTGTCATGATATTCCGTAACGCTTCAAGAGGTCCAGACGTAGCAATAGAACGCTCACCCTTCGTAAATGCCGATGTGACAGCATCAAGCAACTCATATGCTCCGCCTTCCCGCTTCGAACGTAGAGACGCAAGTCCGCCAATTAGATCATTCGCCTCAATTGCATCAGCAACCGATACACTCTCCCCTTTTTTTCGTATCATATGCAACAGCTCTGCCAATAGATTGATATTGCTTTTCGTGTAAGGAAAGGGACTTTGCCGGCATAAAGCCTGCCAGATTTTATCGTAATAGTTTACAAACGGCATACCGCTCGCATAGCCGTTAAGCTGATCCGCTTCCGCGAATGTATACACCATTGGATATACCTTTTCGCCTGCTGCTTTCCTTACTTTGTATGTCATATTGCGTTCTTCGATTAAACCGTATGTATGGAAGCCGCCGGTGACGACCAGAATTCTCGTATATTCTTGTTTCGCCATTTCAATATGTCGCTTCATCTGCGCCTCGCGGACGAAATTTCCTTCCTCTTCAAGAACATCGTCCTCGTATGCCATTCTTGATAAATAACAATAGGCAAACACATCACGGACAAAATCCGGTGTTTCTTTTTTGATGCCTTCAATTTCAAATATAGCTTCCCATAGCTCATCAAACGTACGATATTTCATCTTCTCGCACAAACGGCGAATAAACGAGGAGCCTGTCAACAATGTTTCATCATGATAGGAAAGCTTTTTATTTTCTTTCTTCAAATCATGGCCTTGCTTCAAGCTTTCAAGGCGACTACCATAGCTGAGATCAATAAACTTGGCAGAAATTCCGTGTTGTGCCGCTTCCTTAAGCGCTACATATTCAGGCGAATAGTCGAGAAAAGGATAGTAACAAACATATGTATGTTCCTCCGTCGCATAGCCATAGTAGATGCTGACAGGCGGCTTTGTTTTTTCCGCAGTGAGAATATCAATGAGATGATCGCTATTCTCCGGGCCTTCTAGCAAAATTATCTCCGGTTTATATGCGGCAATTGTCCTTTGTAAGTGATAGGAGCAGGCAGGACTATGATGACGCACGGGAAAGTAGATAACCTGCTTTTCAAAGTTGAACACTTCTTCGGCGAAAAGCGTCGTTATTTGATCCATTTTTTCATGTTGTAATAGTCCTCCCACAACCCTTCACCCTTTGCTCTTTCTTTTACTACTTTGGAAAAATACGTTTTTAGCACATTCAGATCTTTATGATTATCCTTGACGACAGCACCTAACATATTTTGTACCAGCCGTTCCAAAGAAATTGGCTTGTCATCGTAAAAGTGAGCGGTCATTGCGCTTTGTACATAAACAGAAACGGCCTCAGCGGTACTCATGACCGCCTGCGGTGTATCAATTTTGTAGCCTTCCTGCGTCTCTCCTGTTCGCAGCTCCAAAAAAGTAGTCGCTAACAGTTCTACGACATCACGGTCCGTCTCAATCGACACGCCGCTCTGACGCAGCATCGTTCTTGCCTGTGATTCGATAATTTTCGCTTCCATTTTAACGTTGTTAATCGGGAAAATTGTTTCGAAATTAAACCGGCGTTTTAATGCGCTGCTCATTTCATTCACGCCTTTGTCGCGAATGTTCGCTGTTGCAATAATATTGAAGCCGGGTTTGGCGAATAAAATACCATCTTCCAATTCGGGAATGTTCATTACTTTATCGCTTACAATGCTAATCAGTACGTCCTGTACTTCAGCAGGGCAACGTGTAATCTCCTCAAATCTAGTAATTATTCCTTTTTTCATGCCTGTATACAAAGGAGAAGGGATTAGCGCCTGAAGTGAAGGGCCTTTGTCCAACAGCATGGCATAATTCCAGGAGTATTTAATCATGTCCTCTGTTGTACCGGCAGTGCCTTGAATCGTATTCGTACTTGTGCCTGAAATGGCGGCAGATAAAAGCTCACTAAGCATTGTTTTCGCCGTTCCCGGATCGCCTACGAGCATCAAACCACGATTTCCAGCCAAAGAAACGATTGCCCGTTCGATTAAGACATCGTCTCCATAAAATTTGCGGGTAATCTCCACGCTTTCCCCGTTCAAATCTAGCGATGCATCCCGACCGAGAATAAAATCCCGCACAGCTTTAGGAGATAAAAGCCAGTTAGGCGGTTTGGGTGCTTTGTCGTGTAACAGGAGTGCTTGCAACTCTTTTTCATAAAGGGTTTCAGCAGGTGGTTTTATCGTATCCATAATCATTCATTGCCTCCCGTTTTTCTTAACAAGTCTATTTTTATCCTTATGAACAAATGAAGACTGAGCCTATCCTATAATAAAATCATAAAGCGAATTTGGCCTGACCATCAAAAAGCCAAAGGGAATTTACTGCCGTTTTCTTTACTTTTTGCATTAATTCCATACTGCTGTACTGCATTATATATTCATGCTCGGCTCCTGTAATCGGTACAATCCAGAGAAGGGATATATCATCGCCCCGATAAGGCACAAATGGAATATCCGGTGCATGTTCCGGCGACTGAACAAGCATGATAGCCGCAAACTCCTCATCATTGCCTAAAAATTGATCCGTATCAACTGTATGACCATGTCCTATCCATGTGATTTGCTCCCATGGGATATTGGTCAGGCCGCTTATGTATCGAAGAATCCCCTGTTCATTTTTTTGCAGTAAAACGGTCGGAAGCGCCAGAGCCAACTCAATACGACGATGCTTCTCTGGCTCCTCCGTATATTGCTCTACAACAGGTTGTGGCACAAGTGAAACACCAAGAGTCACAACATACGTTATATCTCCTTGTTCCATCATAACTATCGCTTTTGGCGGCCAACTTCCGCCATCGATTGCGTAATATTTCTTATGCTTTCCCAGCTTATTTTCCGTTGCCTGCAAGAGACTTGCTTGCAGCTGCGGCCAGCTCTCTTCATCCCAGCTGCGCCAAAACTGTCTGGCCTGTTCTACCCGTTTGAATAACACATTCTCGGAAGGGGTGCCTAACGGCATTCCGTATGGTGTCATTTCAATGCAATCACGTGCATAACCGGGGTATTCATCATTTCCGCCCCAGCCCGGAATGATAGCGAGAATGTCTTCTTCATACAATAGGGCCGCAGCATCCCCTTCTTCAAACCAAACGATTTCTAACTTTTCCGGCTCCAGCTTCTGTGCGCCATCAGGATGTGCACAAAACGGGGCGGGCAGGCGGGGCGGCAGACCGGAGCGCATGTCTTCAACAGAGGAGATGTCATCGAGCGCCTCACCATAATTCCGTACCCACACCGTTCTAAATCTTCGTTCCTCTGAATCCGGGTGCTCCATCAGATAAAAATAGACGCAATGATTGGATTCTTCGACGAAGGCTATAATCGGACATAAAGGGGATTGTTCTTCAATTAATATATTGGATTCCATATTGTCTCCTTTACCAGGCAAGAATTTGTTGTTCCTTTTTCCAAATTAACCAACGGCGTTCCTCACTATGCTCCCCGGTTCCAATCATGTATTCATCTCTACCCGCATCAAGGCGAATACGGTGCAATATGCCGCCGTACGTTCCGACAAGCAGTATTTTTCCATCAGGTGATATATCCATACCACTTATTGTAGAGCCGACGAAAAGCCGCCAGCGGAATTCTCCTGTTATGCTCCAGGCTCGTACATATCCATATGCATCACCTACGATGAATACGTCCCCCCAACTTACCCCCGCGTATATGCGGCATTCATCATCAACGATAAACTCGTCGCTATCTTTACTTGTTGCTTCAGCGGGTACTGTTTGTTCCAGGGGAACGGCAATGCTTACCCCGTTGTAAAAATGGCATGCATTGAACAAAACATTACGACTATCATAGGAGAATAAAGCGTAGTGCGGATATGACGATTCCGGATGCCAAACATCATTTATGTTCAGCTCAGCGTTAAAAACAAGGTGCTCACTGTCTTGTGAGCCAAATGCGATCCATTTTCCATCCCTGGATATAGCTCCGTGTTCCATGTCGATTTGTATGCTGAAAGGCTCATCTTCCTCCATATCTTCTTTCCATTCCTGTATTGTTTCCTTATCAGGATGTAAGCGCCTGGCCCCTTCTGTTGAAAGTACATAAACTCCAGTAGCATTCACCAGCAAAAGACGCTGTTGATCAGGAAATGGAATAAGCTCGGTAATGCTTCGAGCTTCCTCCATAGATTCTACCGTCCACTCCCCCGGAATCCCTTCCAGCCCGGTTGGCCAGTCAAACCGCTGAAGCTCGCTTCCTTGCCACCCATCATATGTATAAATTCCATTTTCATAAGCAAGCGCATAAATTCGCCCATCGGGGGAACGGCCAACACCATGAACGTTCGGTAGGATCTCGAACTGATTATCGGCAAACAAATAAACTGTAGTTGGTTCCCATGATGCTCCGACCGTAAATACCATCCGATTTTCATCAATATAAAAAACAGAACGAATCGCTTGCCCCTTCTCACGGATAAGCCCGATCAGCGGCTCATGTGCAGGGGGAAAGTATTCACGCAAAGCGGCAATTTCTCCTGATTCATTTGCCTGACGAACAATCTTCAGGACTTCCTGCGCCATATCTTCCCGTGTTTCTTGCGGTTCAGCCCCTACGCTATCCCAGCCATCCTGCATGCCTTTTTCTACGAATGCATTAATAGCCGCAATGTATCGCTTTCCTTCGTTCCGCCATCTTTTGGATTGTGTATCATATAAAGTCCAGTCCATAAATATTTTCTTCTCCCCTCTTTATTAAGCAAACTATAATAAGTTACACTTGATAGTTTGACATGATAGCGCGGTTGGAAGTAGGAGATTCGGAAAAAGAAGAGGTTGGATGCGCCCTGCGCTCCGGCAGAAGAAAGGCCAGCAAGTCTTTTTCTAATCTCTGATTTTCTCTGTCTTTTCTTACCTCCTACCACAAAAGTTTGTCGATTTATCAAACCAGATGTATATAGCAAAAAACTCACGCTAAAATTATTATAATATTTTGAAATAATCAAAAGATTATCTCATAAAAACATTGACTTAAGTTATTATTTTATGTTATCATTTTATTTTTTGATAAAAATTTAATAATATGATATCCTTAAATAGACTACGTATCGGAGGTGGACTTTTTGTTTGAAGTTGGTGATAAGGTTGTTTATCCCATGCATGGTGCAGGTGTAATCAAAGCTATCGAAGAAAAGGAGATTTTAGGTAAAAAACAACTGTATTACATTATTGAAATGCCAATTGGTAATATGCAAGTAATGGTTCCTATGGATAAAGCATCAACTCTAGGCATACGCCCGACTGTGGATATGTCTACATTAGAAAATGCACTGCTTATTTTTCAGCACGAAGAATGGGACTGCTCACTTCCTTGGAGCCAAAGGTATCGTATAAACATGGATAAAATCAAAACCGGTAATCTTCAAGAAGAAATTGAAGTTATCCGCGATTTACTGCATAGAAACAAAGAGAAAGTCCTTAATACGAGTGAAAAGAAGTTGCTGGATGATGCACGAAAATTTGTTATTAGCGAGTTGGCATTAGTTAAAGGATGTACTAAAAATCAGGCCACTGATTTATTGGATCAAGAAACCCTTAAAACAGAAATGATGGATTAAAAAATTTTTTAGCTTTGAATTACAAGAAATTCATACCATATTCTCTTATATACTACTCCCATTTTAATCTCAAAAAAGCACCTGCTATATAAATTACACTTGATAGTTTGACAGAATAGCATGGTTGGAAGTAGGAAATTCGGAAAAAAGAAGAAAATCAAAGGCTGGTGAAAAACACACCAGCCTTTTTTTGTTGAGGTGCAGAACACATTAATGGATGGCGACCACATCCTTGGTATCCATAGGGGGATAGAAAAAGATTCAAGACTGGTTACCTGATTAATGAACTACATCAGATAAAGTACCTTTACAGACATAGTAATATGTCTTATAATGCAATTTATGAAATAGAAAGTCGGTGAACCAGAATGGATGAGCAGCATATTAATAGTGATTTGATACGCGGAAACATTGACACGATCATATTGAGCGTCTTAATACACGAAGATAATTACGGATATAACATTATCAAGGAAATTTTTTTAAAAAGTGAAAAAACATTCGAGCTCAAAGAGCCGACGCTTTATTCAAGTTTGCGGCGTCTGGAATCACAAAAGCTGGTTGAATCTTACTGGGGAGAACAAACTCAAGGGGGACGAAGAAAGTATTATCGAATAACTGAATCAGGCAAGGAAATTTATCTAAAAAATCGCAAAGATTGGGAAGCCGCAAAAAACTTGATTGACCGCCTTATCATGATCATTGACAAGGAGAGTGATTCACTGTGATAAAAAAAGAGCTTTCGAATTACGTCGAAAGATTGTTTTCAAATTATAAACAGAGCCAAGAAATCCAAGAAATGAAAGAGGAGATTCTCACCAATCTGGAAGCAAAGGTTGAGGATTATGTGGAACAAGGCATGTCTCGTGATGAAGCGTTTGACCAAGCGGTGAAGCATATCGATTCAGTGGATTTTATGATCGATGGAAACCATCGGATCTATGTAAACCGATATCTTACAGAGCTTATTCAGACTGCACTGATTTATTCCTTGCTTATATGGATAATAACGATACCAGCAAGAATCATGTTTAAAGGGGTACTTTTGAATGAAGCACTCATGTTTGTCAGTATGATGGTTGGCGTGATTTATCTTTTCATGATTTGGCGCACGAATGATGAAACTCGTGATACAGTTTCTATTGTCAACATAAAATATGTCTTTAAATGGAAGCGTAAGATATGGCTTATTTGGTTGATGTTCATTATTGCCATATTGGTTACAATTATAGCTTTGAGATTTGGAAGTGATCTATGGTTTTGGAGACCTGTTCATATATCTGGTCCCTATCAGCTTGCGGAACTTCTTTATTCGTTCAGCTATCCATTTATCTCCATCGCTATACCACTTTTGTTTAATAAGGCTTGTAGCATATTAGGTAAATATGAGGTGAATAGCTAGGATGAAAAGAAATAATATTGTAATTATCGCTTTAATCGTTATAGGAATTATTTCATTTATTGTAGTTGAAGGTTTTGTGAATCCAAGAATGAAAGCAAAGGAAGAACAATATAAAATGGAGCAAAGAAATCCATTAACCCATGACTTCACTGCTGTACTAAATTATAAAAATAAATACATGGGCAATATTTCCAATCTTAGTCATTTGAATGACAATCTTCCTCTCGGAAATATTCCTAAAACATATAAGCTGTATCCTGAGGAATTAACAGCAGACATAAACTATAAAGAAAGTGTGGTCAACTTGGGTGAACAGGAATGTAAGCAGGCGATTTTTTACAACTCAACGGCAAACTTCGTATTGATCGACAACCTTGAATTTATACGATTTAACTTTGACAACCTCTCCTATCTGATAGCAAGAAGTGATGTTGAAAAATGGTATGGGATTAAACTTTCCTCCCTTCAAAACAACGAATTATGGAAACATAAGGTACAAAGTAAATTAACAGACGAAAACTACGTCAATCAATTTTTTTCACAAAACGTCAAGCTTGAAAAAGAGGTTCAATGAAATAGCAAGAAATAACAGGCCACGCAGCGGTATGCATCACCATTACGTGGCCTATTTTTATGTATCTATTATTGCCTCATTTGATTGAATGTTTTTTTGTTTATTATATGATTAAATGATCATATAATAAACAAAAGGCGTTCAACTACATTTTGGTGAAAGGAAAAAAACAGTATGAATAATACATGGAATAAAATGATTTATAACCTATGGGCTCCCTTTTATGATTCGTTTTTTAATTCCGCTCTTTTTTTACAAGCGCGAAAAACTGTGTTTAAGGATGCTCCCATTCCACTAGGAAGCCGCATCCTTTTTGTAGGTGTAGGAACAGGTGCTGATTTGCAGTTGCTTACACAAAAAGATAGTACCGTAACTGCGATTGATATCTCTCCAAATATGCTTCAGCAGGCAAAAAAGAAATACGAGCATTCACAGACAATCACTTTTATGGAAATGGATGCGCAGCATATGAGTTTTTCAGATGAGTCTTTCGATATCGTTATTGCTAATCTTGTTGTTTCTGTCGTACCCGATCCGATACTTTGTATGAAAGAAATTATCCGTGTTACACAAAAGGAAGGATATATTCTTATTTTTGATAAGTTCCAACCTGATAATAAAAAATTGTCTATCGGAAAAAGAATAATCCGCCCCTTTATTTCGTTCCTAGGGACGGATATCGGACGAAGTTTCGCGGAGATAGTAGCGCCTTACCTAGAGACAGTTAAGCAACTGGAGAGCACTCCGGTATTATTTAATGGCATGTACAGAAAAATCCTTTTGCAAAAGATACGATAGGCATAATGATAGCATCCAACCTCTTCTTTTTTCCGAATTTCCTACTTCCAACCACGCTACCATGTCAAACTATCAAGTGTAACTTATATAGTCCACACCTCATTTCCAATTATGATATCTCCTTTAAGAGAAAAGTCGTGGATGGGTGGAGTATATTTCTCCCATCCTTGACCAAAGAAAGTGCATACGAATCTTACGTTCCAGATTCCTTGACGATAGCCGGCAGTCGATACAACGGCAAAATGAAAAGCAAACCGAAGATAAACAGAAACCCTGCTGCTTCATACATCGTAACAAGGGAAAACGAATTTTTGAGCAGACCGGCCATGCTCATCGTAACGACCATCGCTCCAGTGAACAATGGACTAAGGATACCGTTGACTCGGCCTATATACTGCTCTTCCGTATTTTGCAATATCATCGTATTAATGCCGATTTGGATGCACGGCAGCACTAAACCACCGAAAAACTGTACGGTTAATGTTATCCATGGCGTTGTAGAAATGCCGGACACGGCCATGACAATGGCATCGACGAACATGCCGAATGCCAGCATTTTTTGTGGAGCGACCGATTTGGCGAAAGCCATGGCCAATCCGCCGCCCAACATCATGCCGATCCCGTTGGCCATCATTAGCCATTGCAAGTATTCTTTCTCCAACCCAAGTCGTTCCGTAACAAGAAAAACACCAAGCGGTTGAATAAGACCGATCGCCAAACCGGCAGCAAAGAAACAAACTCCTAACAATGTCAGCACTTTTTTGGATAGTACGTAGCGAATCCCGTCGGCCATCTCTTGAAAAAGCGTCGACTGTGTCGTCTTTTCTTCGTTTGTGTCTCGATCAGGTGGTAGAATTAACAAAGCAGCAGCCGACATGAGGAATGCAAATCCCGTAATTGCAATCGCAACTTGAATGCCGAAGCTTTGATAAACGAACGTTCCGAGGACCGGACCTAATACCATGAATACGGCAAAAATGGTTTGGTAAATGGACATGCCAGCCTGTATCTGTTCAGCCGGTACATGCATTTTAAACAGCTTCAACCCAGACGGTTGAGAGAACTGGGACAAAATCGCCGAGAATAAAGTGGCGAAAAATACCGCCTTCCATGATCCAAAGATGAGTGTAAGCAAAACGGCAAATACCGATGCAGAACTTAAGATATCACACCAGATCATCGTTCGCTTTGGTCGCCAGCGGTCGGCAAAGGTTCCCCCGATAAATGAGAAAATAAAAATCGGAGCAAACTCAGCAACCGAAACCATCGAAACCGCAAATGCATCCTCGTTGGTCATTTCCACTACATATAGCAGCACAGAAAAGTTACGTACCCAAATGCCAATTTGAAGAAAAAGACCGGCTAGTAAAATCGCCTGAACAAAACGGTTGCGGAACAGACTAGACATAGATGTTGAAGACAATATAGTTTCCTTCTTTCTATTTATTTATAATTTTGCATTTTCACTACGTATTACTTTTGAAAATAAGCACAAAAAAACCTCCTTATCCACTTCGCTAGACAGGAGGTAGCACAATAGCAAAAAGACATCATACATTTGGTATGATTTCACATATCTTTTCACATGCATAAAAGGGCATACTAATCCTATCCAGAAGAAGTTTTCGTTTGTATAACGAATGCTTTCTTAGAAATAGGATTAGATAATCATCGTGTAAAGGTCACCCTTCCATTTTAATGTTGATTTTATACTACTTGATTGGCGAAACAAAAGCAAGATTTTTCTTTGCTCATCTGGCTCATTATTGTTATACATGCCATTGGAGCATATTCAGCAAAGTTCAGTCATGGCAAGCATGGTGAATAGCCTGTTCTAGCAGGTCCACGACATGCTCATCATCATGTGAGTAATAAAGAGTGGTGCCCGCCCGTCTAAACTTTACCAACCGGAGATTCTTCAAAAAACGTAGCTGGTGAGAAACTGTAGACTGCAGTAGGCCAAGCGCTTCAGCAATTTCGCTGACAGCGCACTCCTTTTGTGAGAGAAGGTGCAGGATTCGAATTCTAGTAGGGTCGGATAACGCTTTAAATGTCTGAGAGACAACAAACAACGTTTCCTCATCAAGATGTTCGCATGGCACATTATTTTGGTTTTCCGTATTTTCCATACAAGCCACCCCAGTTAATTATATGTACATATATTCAAATAAATAGTAGAATACCCTCTATCAAATGTCAAATCGACTTATCCAAAATATGATACAGCTACCTCCGCTTAGAGGAAGAAACGGAGGTATGCCTTACATGCGATCATTTCGTCATTTTAAAATCAGACTTATCCCATATGGTGCTTATGCATCCACAGCACACCTGACTTAATAACATTCGGAACTTTGCCTAACAGCACATTATCACCCACAAGGCCAAATCCGGTTTTTTTACCTAGATAACCAAGTACGCCTTTAAGCTTAATCGGTTCCGGTTCGTACTCGCTTCCCTTCCATACAGAGATAAAATAATCACCAAGCTGCTTTCCCTGTATATGGGCCAGCTGCGCACTAGGCGCAAATTCGGAGCTTGCACAGTCCCCTACAACAAAAATATCGTTATAATACGGCAATTCGTAGTTCTCCTTTACCGCAATCCGATTCATCCGATCAGCATTGCTGTAGGCAAGCAGCGGGTTAGAAATGGGATTTGGCATAATTCCCGCCGTCCACACACATACGTCGTATGGAACTGTGTTCCGCTCCAGTCCGTAATAGACCGCCTGAGCATCTACCATTGTCACGCTGACATTTGTAAGCACATCTATTATATGGTCATCCAGGTACTGACGTACATATTTTCGAATGCGAGCGGGAAGTGTAGCCAGCACTTCTTCTGATCGTTCAAGCAGCGTAATTCTAAGTTCTGGATGCTGTTCGCGCAAATCGCTGGCAAATTCAACCCCCGATAGCCCGCCACCTATAATGACAACATGACTATCTGACGGTAGTTCATCGATCTTCTTGCGCGTTTTCATCGCCTTGGCAAACGATTGGATGCTTTCCGTATATTCCGCTGCCCAGGGCACATTAAAGTGATTGTCGACACAGCCAAGCGCGACAATAAGCTGATCAAAGGGCACTTCCCTTTCCTTGCATATCACTTTATGGAAAGACACCTGAATTTCTTTAATCTCATCTTGAATGTATTCGACCTGACTGTGTATGGGGAAAGCCGCCTTTACTTTGCTTTCATTCAGCGACCCGCTGGCCAGCGCATAATATTCCGGTTTAATCGTGTGATGTCGGAGTCGATCAATGACCAAAATTCGGACATCGGACGGGATGTGCGGCAACACCGTGTTCAAAAACGATATCCCTCCATATCCAGCTCCCAACAGAACAATGTTTTTGCTCATGACGCCTGCTTTCCCCCTTTTTCTGCCTATGTCGATTATACTAACATTTTTCCCCTTTTATCATACCTTCTCCATGGCCGCTTCACAACAGAAAACAAGTGACAAAACAAGAAAAACTCGCAGGCATTGCCTCTCGCCCTTCTTCCAAAAAGAAGGCAAACGGCCGTGATTCGTCCCTATGCTTCTCTCTCTATTTCTTTATGCCATTAAGGAAAACTTCCAGAAAAGATCGGGCCAATTCCTTTTCAGGAACCGGGCCATCTGTTCTAAACCACATATAACTCCAATTACACGAACCAAGAATTGAAAGCGTCATCAGATCAGCCCGCAAGTCATTACGAAACTCTCCGCTCTCGATTCCCTGTTCTATTAAATATTGGAACCGAATACGAAATTGGTCCCGTTTGTGTAAAATTTCCTCAAAATACTCCCCTTTCAGGTTGACCAGCTCACGGAAAAAAATACGGGCACTTGCCCCATGTTTTTCAATTCTACTGATCAGCATATAAACGACATCGTATAATTTATCCTGCCATGATTTTTCTGGATGTTCGATAATTTTAAGCTGAGTATCCAAAAGGTCATTTATATAATGCAGGTTGATCTGCATTAGCATTTGTTCTTTGCTTTTGAAATAGTAATAGAAAGTCCCTTTGGTTACACCAAGGGCGTCCACGATATCCTGAATGGATGTTTCACTAAACCCTTTCTTCTCAAAAAGTTCGATACTCTGTCGCAAAAGTTTCTCCTTCATGCTATCCCCCCTGTACTCTCCTCTATTCTAATACAGACAGGCTGGTTCGTATATTACGGTGTTATATGCTTCGCCCGTTTGGGGCACGGTGTGGTGACGAGCCACTTTTGGATCGTACTGGATAATCAACGCCCTTGATACTAGCGCTTAGGAAAAGGAGGACCATATGCCGTAATCAAACGGTTCTATTTACAGCTATAATCAAAGATTCTTGTGAATCCTTTAGTTAAAGAATGCCTAAAACCCTTGTGCAACAAAGATTTCAGGCATTTTGGCTAAATTAAAAAACATATCCACTTTCTACTCTGTGTATTTTTCGGCTTTGCTCCATGCTGCTTCCTGAAGTTTACGCCATAAAATTTTACCTGTGCCGGAGACCGGAAGACTTTCAACGAATTCTACAATGCGTGGATACTTATATGCAGCCATCTGCTCCTTTGCCCAATCGATAATTTCCTGTTCACTAGTAAGCCCTCTCTGCTCTTCCCGCAGCACAATGAACGCTTTCACTTCCTCTCCTTTACGTTCGTCTGGCACTCCGATTACGCACGCCTGAAGAATGGACGGATGCTGATACAAAATCGATTCTACTTCAGACGGCCAAATTTTAAAGCCCGATGCGTTAATCATTCGTTTCACACGGTCCACGATAAAGAAATAGCCTTCCTCATCAAAACGAGCGATATCTCCGGTTCGGAAAAACACTTTTCCATTTAATTCAATAAAAGCCTGCTCGTTTTCTTCTGGACGTTGCCAATATCCTTTACATACCTGCGGACCATTTACAATAATCTCGCCCTCTTCTCCAACCCCTTTCTCTTCCAGCGTATCCGGGTCGATGATTCGTGCGTCAACGTCAAACGCAGGAACACCCAGACACTGTAACTTCGGACGCTCCATTGGATTAAAGTGTGTCTGGGCCATCGTTTCTGAAAGCCCATAGCCCTCCACAAATCGCAATCCAGTCACGTCAAATAGCTTTTTACCTACGGCTTCCGGCAACGGAGCCCCTCCCCCGTCTATCACCTGCAAAGAGCTAATATCGTAGCGTGAAAGATTCGGATTCGCCAGAAAATCAACAACCATCGTACTGATACACGTCCAGTGGGTACAACCGTAACGCTCGATGATTGCAGCGACCGTATCACGCTCCCAGCGTGTAAGTACTACCATTGTGGCACCTGTATAAATAGGAGCATGCATGCTGTGTACCATGCCAGTAACATGGAAAAGTGGCAACGTACATAAGACACGTGCTTCCGATGTCAGCGTTCCCCATAATACTGTTGACACAGTGTTAGCCTGAATAGTGGAATGAGGGTGCATGCACCCTTTCGGTTTGCCTGTCGTACCGGATGTATAAGGTAGAACAGCTAAATCATTCGCCACTGTATCCGGAAAGTTAGATACGATATCGCAGCCTGCCGCCTCATTCCATGAAATCACAGATGATATCCGCACTGCTACTCGCGGGGCCTTTACTATATCTGGAACTTCTAGCGTATCTTCCTGACAATAATCAGAATAGGTCGCCAAAATGATATGTTCGAGGACTGTTGTGGAAACAAGTGGCTCGATTCGGGAATACAGTTCTTGTGCAACGAATCCTAAACGGGTATTCCCGTCTTGAATGTAATGAATAAGCTCCTCGGTCATATTCATCGGATTCACCGGAACGACAACAGCACCCGCACGTAAAATCGCATAGTACGCAATAATAAACTGAGGGCTATTTTGCATATATAACAGTATGCGTTCTCCTTTTTGGACCCCTTGCATGATAAGATAGCTAGCCATCCTGTTCACTTCCTGGAGCAATTTCCGATATGACATTGCTGTACCATAATACATAACAGCCGTTTTGTTTGGATATCTTCGCGCGGTTACTTCTAGGTTGTCATACAACGTTGTTTCCGGAACCGTAAGTGACGTTGGCATACGTACAGGCCAGTGTGCAAAATGCGCGTGGACCATTCTTACATCCCTCCAAATGATTAATAATATTTTCGCAGAAACAGCCGTATGTTGAGTCACAACCATTTTCATAAGTGAGTAAACAAATAGAAAGCGCTTTCGTTCTTGGTACAAACTATTTACATCTGATTTGATAAATCGGTACATTTTGTGGTGGGCGGGAGCGGTCGGAAAAAGACACACTAGCCTTTTTTCTGCCGGAGCGCAGGGGCGCATCCGGTCTATGAAGGCGTGTACCCGACATAGCAATCTTCTCCTCCTTTGACTAGCGCTTTTCGTTCATTAAGATACGGCACCATATCGAAGATCCCGCGCTGCGCTATAAAATAGATGTCTTCTTCCATCTTAAACCGTTGCAGCATCTGGCCTACGCGCGAGGACAGCAGAATATTCTCGGTACATTCTCCTGCGCCGCGATAAAATTCGCGCGCAGTAAACGCAGCGTCGGTCATCTCCCATTCGACGTTCTGTTCACAAAGCAAGCAGTCCAGTACATAGCCAGCTCCATAAAAGTCCTCCATTGAAAATTCACCCGAGGAACCAGCACAGACCAGGATGATAGTGTCGTCGGCATGATTTGCACGAAGTGCTCGGGCTACTGCCTTACCGTTAAGCAAGGAGGCTGCGTAAATACGTTTGGCGGGGGCTGCCTTGTGTATTGCTACCGTCCCATTCGTTGTGGACAGGATGACGGTCTTTTTCTGAATGTGACGCTTCAAGGCAAGGGGATTTGGATTAAGGAAGCCTTCCAACGTTATCCCTTCATATTCCCCCACAAGTATGAAGCTGTCAGGTACTCTGTTCTCCGCTTCCTTGAGGGCTTCCTTCCCATGTAACACAGGTATGATTTCTTTTGCTCCATAATAAAGTCCTGCCACAATAGTCGAAGTCGCTAGAAGCACATCGAAGACGACCGCTATTTTCCCCTGAATTTTCTCTGTATCTATATCTTCTTTGCGCATTAGAACATGCACTTTCCCCATCGGCTTCCCCCATTATTCTTTATGTTCCGCGCATTGCAGCGCGTGTAGCATGAGCGCATAGACAAACTGATTAAGGTCTGCGAAGCGTTCGTCTTTCGTCTGCCCCATTTTCCAACGGTAATAAATTTGCTGGCAAATAACAGCAAGCTTAAAATAAGCAAATGTCAAATAAAAATGAATGCCTGATATATCCCGTCCGCTCTTTTTGGCATACGCTTCTAAAAACTGTGTACGCGTCATAAAGCCGGGGGTCACTGTCAATGGAGGGTGCCCCAATCCGCGCTGTAAAGCGGGTGGGTCATCTTTCTCCACCCAATAGCCCAAGGCAGCACCGAGGTCTGCCAGCGGGTCACCCACCGTCGTCATTTCCCAGTCGAATACACCTGTCATCCGTGTTACATCCTCACCCGAAAACATAACGTTGTTGAGCTTGTAATCATAATGGATGACAGTTGGGGCTGGAGATACCGGAATGGAATCAGTTAACCATGCTTTAATCCGCTCCGCCTCCGGAATATCATCTGTTTTCGCACGCTCATAACGGCCAATCCAGCCTTGAACCTGCCGTTCCATAAATCCTTCCGGTCGGCTCAACGCTGTGAGCCCTGTTTCCCGGTACGGCACATCATGCAATTCAACCAACGTATCGACCATCGTCTCTGAAATCCTCATACCAAGGTCAGGTGTATAATCCACATAGGCAGGGAAAGCTTTATCCAGTACAACTCCCCTCCGCCTCTCCATAACAAAGAACGGACTACCGATGACAGATGTATTTTCACAATATAGATACGGCTTTGGAGCCAACGGGAAAAACGGGTGAAGTTCCTTTAAAATTTCATACTCACGCTTCATATCGTGAGCTTTGGGCGCTACGGGACCGAAAGGAGGACGGCGTATGACTGCCTCCCAGTCCCCGATGTTGATTTGATATGTTAGATTAGAATGGCCCGCTCCAAATTGCTCAACATGCATCTGTTCATTTCCCAGCATTTCCAGATGCTGTCGAAGATAGGTTTCCAGCGATGCAAAGTTCAGCTCTTCTCCTTGACGAACAGGGATGGTGTCTTTCGGCGTCGCATCTTGCTTAGTCATCGTACGACCTCCTTTTTGTGACTAACACTCGGAAACAACATTCAGCATTTACTGGATTACATAGCTGACATCCCACCATCGACTACCAGCACGGCTCCTGTAACAAAATCAGAGGCTTGCGATGCCAGGAATACGGCACTTCCTTTCAAATCATGGTCGGACCCGTAACGCTTCAACGGCGTATAACCTAAAATGTATTCCCCCCCACGGCTAAGCAGCTCCTTGGACATTTTCGTAGGGAAAAATCCGGGGGCGATAGCGTTGACATTCACCCCATATTCACCCCATTTCACCGCAAGGTCTCTAGTAAATGAAATGACGGCTCCTTTACTGGCGCTATATCCGACTGCATCCATGAAACGAGGGTCACAGCCAGTTAAGCCTGCAACAGAGGCGATGTTAATAATTTTGCCAGCCTTGCGCCCAATCATCACTTTTCCAACTGCTTGCGACATGAGGAATGTTCCAGTTATGTTGATATCCATTACTTTATTCCAGGCTTCCAGCGGCATATCGGTCACGGGAGCACCCCAGGATGCACCGCTATTATTTACTAAAATATCAATATTGCCAAACCGTTCTAGTGTTTGATCAACGATCCGCTGTACATCCTGCGGCTCACGTACATCACACGGCAGTGCCAGGCACTGTACACCTGTTTCATGTATGATTCGCTCAGCCGTATCTTCGCACGATTCCACACGGCGCGAGCAAAGCACAAGATTAGCTCCTGCTTCAGCGTACCCTTGGGCAATTTGCGCACCAAGCCCGCGGCCGCCTCCGGTTATGATGGCCGTTTTTCCGGTTAAATCAAATAGTTGACTAATATGCATATAGGTTTGCTCCTTTTGTTGCTTTATTTCGTAAGCGCATTCAGCTTCTCATATGGTTTTAGCTCCATTTTTGCGATAGCTGATTTATGAACCTCATCTGGCCCGTCCGCCAGCCGAAGCGTCCGTGCGTTTGCCCAATGGGCAGCCAGTGGAAAATCATCGCTTACACCGGCGGCACCAAGCGCCTGAATGGCACGATCTAATACTTGAAGCGCTATATTTGGAGCAACTACCTTAATCATCGCAATTTCTTTTTTGGCTGCCTTGTTTCCAACGGTATCCATCATATAGGCGGCTTTCAATGTTAAAAGACGTGCCTGCTCGATTTCGATGCGCGAGGTAGCGATCCAGTCCTGTATAACACCCTGTTGAGCCAGCGTTTTTCCGAAAGCTACCCGTTTTTGAACACGCTTGCATAATTCCTCCAGTGCTCGCTCTGCCGCCCCAATTAAACGCATGCAATGATGAATGCGCCCGGGTCCTAGCCGCCCCTGGGCAATTGCAAATCCTTTGCCCTCCTCCCAAATTATTGCATCAGACGGTACACGAACATGATCATAATCGATTTCTGCGTGCCCATGCGGTGCATGATCATACCCGAATACCGGTAGCATGCGTTTAATATGGACACCGGGTGTGTCAAGCGGCACAAGAATCATAGACTGCTGCTCATAACGGGAAGCTTCCGGGTTGGTTTTGCCCATAACAATGGCAATCTGGCATCGTGGATCACCTGCGCCTGAAGACCACCATTTTCGTCCGTTCACAACGTATTCATCTCCATTGCGCTCAATAGATGCCTCGATGTTGGTAGCATCTGATGAAGCAACATCCGGCTCTGTCATCGAGAAGCAAGAACGGATTTCTCCCTCCAGAAGCGGAGCCAGCCACCTGTCTTTTTGCTCTCTTGTTCCATAGCGGACCAGCACTTCCATATTTCCAGTATCTGGAGCCGCGCAATTGAATACTTCTGGTGCAATAAACGAGCGTCCCATAATTTCACATAGTGGCGCATATTCGAGATTGGTCAGCCCCGCGCCATACTCACTGTCAGGCAGAAATAAATTCCATAGGCCCGCTTCTTTGGCCGATTGTTTCATTTCCTCCATCACCGGTGGAATACTCCAGCGACTTTCTGCACAATTGAGTTGTTCTTCATACGTTTTTTCATTTGGATATACGATCTCCTCCATGAATTCGATAAGCGTTCTCTGAAGCTTCTGGATCTTTTCTGTATAATCGAAGTTCATCATATCCCTCCCTATTTTTAAAAATGATATAGTACTGCTTACACGCAACATACTGACCGGATAGTATGTTATCTAAAAAACAATATAATCTATATTTTCCAAAAATTCAAGCCGACTATATGTTCTATTTACCTCCTCTTCTATTATAGTATATGAAGCTATTCATAACATATAACAGAAATAAGCCCGTTCCAGCGCAACTCAATGGCTATTTCCATGCGCAGAACGAGCTTATTTCTATCCGGTTAAACAAAGCGTATTATTAAAATATGCGCTTTGCCCCATAATACTGATAGTTTTTGTAATACCAGTCAAGATTATCGATACGTACATTCTTAGTGGCAGCATGTGCCATTTGATTATCTCCTATGTATACCCCAACATGAGTAATTGTGCCTTTTTTCTCCGAGTCGAAGAAAAGTAAATCTCCCGGCTTTAGTTCCTCATCACTTACGCTCTGTCCAGCATCGAACTGTTCCAATGATGTGCGTGGCAACGTGACACCTAGCTCATTGAATACGTAGGAAGTGAAGCCGCTGCAATCGAATCCTTCCAGTGTTGTGCCACCCCACTTGTACGGAACGCCAAGCAGATTATTAATAACCGCGTTCATCTGTCTTTCATCAAAATCCCGGGTTCCTTCCCTGGAAGACTTTGCCGTACTTACTTGATTCGTCGCTACTGTTGTCGATTTGGTCGGTTGCTCCTTTTTTGGCGGAGCTGGAGTAACATTCTTCTTTGCCTGATTAGCTGATAGCACGGTCGTACTACGGTTGCTCGGATTCGCCGCTACATACCCGGATGTCGTAGACGCCTGTGTACCTGAGCCACTGCGGGAAGCCAAAGTCGTTGACGGTATATTCAAGACTTGTCCCATTTTGATTACATCGCTGGTTAATTTGTTCGCCTTTTTTAGTTCGTCAATTGATACTCCGAACCTTTGACTGAGTTTGAACAGGGTGTCATCTTTGCTTACAGTATATGAAGCGGCGGACACCGGCGTCGCGATGACCATGGAGAAGAGCGCGGCCAATGCTAGTTTTTTCATCTTTTTCTCACCATCCCAAACAATTGTCCGTTTTCTTTCACATAGCATACTGCTGATTTAGTAGATTCATAGTAGTAGGAGGTATGTATCTATACGTAACTTTATCTACAATCTTATTCTAGCTTTATTTGCTAGACATGGGTATTGTTTTTTTTATGAAAATATACATTAGTCCAAAAGAACCTATTTTTCATAGGTTTATTTTGCTAATTAATCTTACACATGGAAATATAAAAATGAAATAAATAGGGCGAACCGCCATAGTAACATAAAACCCGATGCTTCCTTGTTACAGAAAACATCGGGTTTCTTATATTACTTAACCAATTGTCCACGCGTTACGCCTAACTGATTGGTAGCCTTCAGCGTGCGCCATACGCTCGTTCCGGTACGGCTTCCATTAAGCGCCTCCCGATACAAATGCAACACTTCACGTACCTTATCGGCATCTTCTTCCAGAAACTCCACACGATATTCCTGTACACCAAGCTCACGGAAATTCGTAATATATTCGGCCCCGGATTGCTCGATTGCATTATAGACTGTATTACGGCAGCCGATGTCCACCCGTACTGGATGCGACATGCCAATACGATCCTGCAAAGATACGCGATGACTTTCACACGGACGCCCACAGTTCGTATAATCCGTTCCTTCACTAAGAAATGTGCAGTATACACAGTGTTCAGTATGGAACATTGGCAGATGTTGATGAATAACCAGTTCGATGCGTTCGGTTGGAGATGCTGCCAACATATCTACCATTTGCTGTATATTCAAATCATATGATGGAGTTACCTTCTCAAGCCCATGCTCAAGAAAAAGTTCCGCAGCTTTATGGTTTGCAATGTTAAGCGAAAAATCTCCAAAGAGCGGGATTTTCACACCTGCTTGCTTAAAATACTGCAAAGCGCCGGTATTGCGCACAAGAATGGCATCCGGATTTGCCCGCAGCATGCCGTTCAGCACGCCCTGTTCGCCAGGCATATGAATGCGTGGTGTCGCAAGTGCAATCTTTTTACCATACTGCCGTACCGCTTCTACCGCTTCTGGATAATCGCGTGTAAATTCAAAATCGGCATAGATGTAATCAACATCCGTCTGCGCTGAAGCATGAATTTGTTCCATCGTACGACACAAAGAAATAAGCTTTGGCATTTCCTGTGCTGTGTTATTGCCGACCGTTCGAGCACGGCTGCTTTCGTTGACGATTTTGCGTTTAATATAGGTACGTGGCTGTTCGCGCTTGATGACAAGCTGTTCCACCGCTTCGCGGCGCATACGATTTAGCTCTTTCACTGGAACAATTACATCGCCTTGAAGCTCCATCTTTAATTCAGCCAGTTCATACACTGTACCACCGAGACGCCCCCATTGTTCATGCAGGTACTCCCCGGTAAGCGGACGTTTCACCGCCTGCTCCAGCCTCACTTCAGACGCTATGGTTACCTCGCCGCCTGTTTTGATGTCGCGCCAGATTGATACGAGAGGTTCACCTGCCCTGCCTGTTACATGCACAGCAAGCGGGAACGGACGGTACGGATAATCCGTCTCAAATGTTTTACGTAGCTTACGATCCAGCTCGGGATCATTCGTTTTCCATATTTTATCGCCGACATGCACGCGACTTAATTGGACATCGCGGCGTCCCGGAACGATTTCAATAAGTCCTTCCCGTGCCCCTCCTTCGATTTTCCGTCCTTTTCTGCGAAGGTCATACACACGGCCGCCTTCTTCTTTTTCCTGCGGGTTTCCTGCATCGAATACGATACCATCACCACGCTTTAGCGGCGCATGCAGTTCACATAGCACAGCATCTTTCAGCACTTTTTTCACTGTACCCAGATACACACCCCGACTTTTCGGAAAAGTACCGTCAACCAGTTGCTTATTATTCGTGCCTTTAAGAAATCCGTGTGTAAATCCACGGCTAAAGCTCTGCTGGAGCTCACGAAGCTCTTCGGTAGACGGCTCATATTGTTCGCCTTCGAAATATTCATCGATCGCTTTGCGATATTTGCTGACGACATTAGCCACATACTCCGGTGACTTCAAACGTCCCTCGATTTTAAACGAAGTGACTCCAGCCTCAATTAATTCAGGAATCAAATCAATCGCCGCCAAATCTTTCGGTGAAAGCAAGTAAGCAATATTACCCATCTCCTTCTGAATACCATCGACAATTAAGTCATACGGCAAACGACAGGCTTGAGCACATTCACCACGATTCGCTGAACGGCCGCCCCACATCTCAGAAGTAAGACATTGGCCAGAATATGATACGCACAGGGCTCCATGTACAAACACTTCCAAAGGAGTATCTGTTTTTCCGGCAATGGTTTTAATGTGCTTTAGATTGTTTTCGCGCCCCAGTACGACCACTTCGAGATTATACTCCTTCATAAAGTCTACTGCTTCCGGCGATGTAATCGTCATCTGTGTAGAGCCGTGGATCGGAAAATCAGGCGAAATCTCACGAATAAGCTTCACCAGCCCCATATCTTGTACGATAACAGCATCTACACCTGCCTCGATACAGGCATCTACCAGTATTTGTGCTTCTTTCATTTCATCTTCAAATACAAGAATATTAAATGTCAAAAAACCTTTGACACCGTATTTATGAAGGTATGCCATAATCTCCGGTAGTTCTTCCATCTTGAAATTATCCGCTCTTGCTCTTGCGTTAAACTTCTCAACCCCGAAGAAAACCGCATTTGCACCATTCGTTACCGCCGCTCGAAGACACTCCCAGTTTCCGGCAGGCGCTAGCAGTTCTACCATATCTCTTGTGATTGCGGTCACTCTTCTCCATCCTTCCTTTTCTTTGTGCATATGTTCATGAGCCATCTGCTGCGGCTTCGGCGGATATTCCGCGTCATGCATGCAGACGGCGGGCGTATCACATTTTGCGTTATCCAAACTAATACTATACGCTATTTCTTTCATTTTCACCATCGTAACATAGCTCTATTCCCATATGTTATATAAAAAACGCTCTGTCTTCCGCTATCATGTAAGGGACAGAGCGTTGTTTCTAATTTCGTTTGTTTCGAAGCTTTTTACAACTGTGTTCCTTTATTCTCTGAACAGGTCTCCATATATTCGCGATAACGTCGATGTACCGTAGCCCGCGACGCTTCATAGCCCAGCCCACGCAGCGTTAGAGCAATTTCTTCGAACGTCAATTTTTTACTGCGAAGCTTGATAATCTCTTCCATAGGCAAATCATTGCGCTTGCGGCCTCCCTGGTCAGTGTTCTTCAAGTTGTGTTCAGGGCGGAACCCTTCAGCAATAGCACGCTGCATTCCACGGGAAATTTTATGATTGGTTAAGCGCCGCTGATATTCTTCTACAACAGCCAGAATTTCCAGTACCATGCCTTCCATCTCACTCACTCTTAGCTCGCCTTGATTATCTAGTGAGAATACTTTCCCTTCCAGCTTGCGTATCTGATGCAGGAGAGCGATTTTGCTGTTACCACGGCCTAATCTAGACTCATCTTGTACAAGTATGGCCGCAAGCTCTCCATCTGACATAGCTTCAAGAAGGGTCAGTAATCCTGGACGTTCAAGTTCGAATCCACTTTCTTGTTCAGCGACTTCCCGGACAACAGTCCAACCATTTTGCGCTGCATATTGCCGCAATTCCTCCGCCTGCCGCCTCAAGCTTGTCTCCTGTTCCTTGCGTTCGGTGCTAACTCTTGCGTACAGTCCTACATTCATCTTTTCACCCCCATCGCTTCTCCAATATTGCTCTGTATTATGTATAAAACCCTCCATATATGGGGAGGGTTCTTGTTAGTGCTTATATTTTTTCTTTTTGGATAACGGTCCTACTTCTTTGCCGCTTTCATCGACAAGGCGAATGGAATCAAGGTTGGCTTTAAGCGAGCCACGCACTGCTTGAATGTATTCATTACGAAGCGCCGCTTGTTCGGCTTTCTCTTCTTTCGTTAAGCCAGTGCTCTTCGATTTTGCCGCCAATTCGTTAATCCGGCGAATCTTTTCTTCGGTAACCATGCGAATGGAATTCTCCTCTCTATACATAGCATGTTCACCCATTATAGCACGGATCACTTATTCATCAAACTTTCTTGTTCATCGCTATTTTATTGGGATAATGATATGGTCGCCCGGTTGTATAATGGCAGATTGAAGCTGGTTCTCTTTTTGAATATAAAACAATAATTCATTCACCGACATACCCGCTTGTTCATTATACTGATCAGCAATTCTCCAAAGTGTGTCGCCAGGCTCCACTACTACCTCTATACTGCTAGACGTGTTCTCTTTACCGCCCGTATTAATAGATGCAAACACTAAATTCGCCATACTGAGGATAGCTGCGCTGACAATTACTCCAATAAACAATGATTTCTTATTCATGTGTTATCCCCCTTCTATTGTCTTCATTTCTGATATTGAATATGTATGCTTGTCTATGTAAGATAGAACCGAAACAAAATAAGAACGTGCGTTCTTTTTTATATTAAGCAGAACGAATGTTCCTGTCAATAAAAAATTAGAACTTATGTTTGTGTCTAAGAACAAATGTTGGTATAATGGGAACAATAAAAGATTCCATAGAATGGGGTGTGTTGGTATGAAGAAACTATCCAGCCGTCAGCTCGCCATCCTGGATTACATAAAGAAAGAAGTCAAGGATAAAGGCTATCCGCCTTCTGTACGGGAAATCGGAGAGGCAGTAGGACTTGCCTCCAGTTCTACTGTACATGGGCATTTAGCCCGTCTGGAGAAGAAAGGCTTAATCCGTCGCGATCCAACCAAGCCGCGTGCGATTGAGATTCTGGACGGAAATCGAGCAGGCAATACAAATGCAATGGAGACAGTCAAGACAGTAACTGTGCCCGTTATGGGGAAAGTTACAGCAGGTATGCCTATTACAGCCGTGGAAAATGTGGAAGAATACTTTGTTCTTCCGGAGAACATGGTAGGTAGCGATACGGTCTACATGCTTCGTATTCAAGGCGAAAGTATGATTGATGCGGGGATTCTGGACGGCGATTACGTTATTGTCCGTCAACAGCAAAGTGCCAATAACGGCGATATCGTTGTGGCGATGACAGAAGAAGACGAGGCGACAGTAAAGCGTATATTCAAAGAACGGAACCACATCCGACTGCAACCGGAGAATCCGACTATGGAGCCGATTTTGCTTCCTACAGTAACTGTGCTGGGCAAAGTCATCGGTGTGTACCGTAATATCCACTAATCACTCTGATGAAAAGATGTTTATTATGCTATATGCTTGTAGTAAATAAGAACCTTGTTGCTTTTGCGACAAGGTTCTTTTCATACTTTTCATCTGTTTTATTATAAATGCCCAAGGGTGTTGATTATCCAGTATGATCCAGAGT
>NZ_KE952877.1 GCF_000466385.1 Aneurinibacillus aneurinilyticus ATCC 12856 | reverse complement strand
CCACCTTATGGATAATCAACAGGCGTGTAAAAAACAAACAAAAGCCGCCAGAAGAGGTCTCTTCGTGCGGCTTTACTTTGCACAGCAAAGAAGCTGTCATACTACCATGACAACAGTCCTCCCCCCTACACGCTTACGAGGTTAGCTGACGGATTCGGGCGTGAGAGTCGCCCTACCCGGGTCATCCCGGGATTCACCCCGTGCAGTATGTGAAAAAACATGCCTGCATTTGGTTCCCCCGCTCCCTTATCGGGATTCAGCGATCCAATTGGAAATATTATTCATTTGAAATAAAGATGGATTCATCTTACGTTCGCATCTCATCCTTTGTAAAGACATAAAATATGCTTTAAAACCTGATTATTATCATTTTATATTCTTTTTTCTTTAGTTTTCCCTCTTTTACACACTTTATCTTTATATTCTCATCTCCATTTCCCCAACCGATTTAAGCCAAAAAACAAAGTAAATCAAAGATAAAAGCCAATTTTGTATGAAAAATATATTTAATTTCGCTTATTTCTACTTTTTCTCTTAAAAATCTCATGAAATTCTCCAAATTCCCGGTTTTATTTTTCTATGAGGACGCTCTTATAATAAATCACATACGACAACCGCATAACTGGCCTAGTCCCGGTGCATCCGGGAGCGGAGGACCCACTTTTTTTGGGGTTAATCCTTACACCATGTAAGGAGGGATGAGAACAGCTCTTTCGCCATCCTACCCGTCAGCTAACTTCGTCGGCTAATGCGAGGGAGGTCTAAAGACCGCCTATTTGAGGAGGCTTTTTTATTGCCGTTATTCGGTAGAAAAGGAGGCTTCTTCAATATTTTGAAGGTCTTTTTGTTTTGCTTACAATTTCATACCACTGTTTCTCAGAAAAAGAGCAGGTGGACAGAATGCAGGTCCGTGCCCGGGGCGACGGGGCAGGCATTCCGTAGACCGGTAATACTTTTTCTCCGACAGTGAACCGCGTTCGCCAGCCGGACATCCCATTTTCATAAAATGGAATATCTACATCTCTGGCTTTCTTTCCCTATGCGGTTCAACAGGAGAAGAGTATCTACCGGTCTTTTTTTGCGGCCAACCCTAAAAAAGAAAGGAGCGTTCACAGCCATGTTTAACGATGCGGTTATCATTAGTACATTCGTTATGTCTTTTCTTCTTTTTCTTGGATTTACCGAATTTTGTGATCGAACATAAAGGGGGTGGTTGTATGGCTGTTATTGTGTGCATAGCTTTCGCCATGATTTTATATTTATGTTTTGTTCTTATTAAACCGGAAAAATTCTAATGTTATGTCTTGCATATAGGAGGCTCTCAAATGAGTACAGGAATTGTGCAGATAGCTGTCACACTACTTATCATTACCATTCTTATCAAACCGGCAGGCAGCTATCTTGTTAACGTATTTAACTATGAGAAAACAAGGCTCGACAACATATTCAGGCCTATAGAAAAAATTCTGTACCGCATTATGGGCGTACGTGAAGACGAGAGAATGGGCTGGAAACAATACGTCATAGCTTTGCTGCTATCCAACTTTGCTATGGTTATGCTGATGTATGCGGTACTGCGCCTACAAAAATATTTACCATTTAATCCAGACGGAATTGATAACATGTCGAGCGCACTTGCGTTCAACACGGCAGCTTCGTTTATTACGAATACAAACTGGCAGGCCTACAGCGGAGAGAACGGACTTTCTTATCTGTCGCAAATGCTGGCTATTACCTTTCCGATGTTTACATCAGCTGCTACCGGCCTGGTTGCCGCGATCGCTTTTATCCGGGGATTAACTGCTCAGGAAGACAGTCTCGGCAATTTCTATGTTGACCTGATTCGTTCACTGACCCGTGTATTTCTACCGCTCTCCCTGCTTGTCGCCCTGTTTCTCGTATTTCAGGGGGCCCCGCAAACATTGAATGGCGCACAAACAGCGACATCGATAGAGGGAGCACAACAGGTTATTACACGCGGACCAGTAGCTTCACTAGAATCCATTAAGCACATCGGAACGAACGGCGGAGGCTACTTTGGCATGAATGCCTCGCATCCGTTTGAAAATCCTACACCGTTGACCAACCTTGTCCACATCCTATGCATGATGTTCATCCCTACAGCACTCGTGTATGCGTTCGGCATTATGCTCAAGAACAAGCGGCAGGGCTGGACCCTATTCGCTACGATGGCAGCGATTTTCCTGATTATGCTCTCGACCGTTTTCCTCGCCGAATATAAAGGCACACCGGCACTGCAAGCACTTGGTATTTCTGGCAACATGGAAGGCAAGGAGGTCCGATTCGGCTATTCCGAATCCGCTCTGTTTACGACTGTTACGACCGCTGCTACTACCGGATCGGTCAATAATATGCATGATTCATTGACACCCATCGGCGGTCTGGTACCACTGGCACAGATGATGCTGAACAACGTGTTCGGCGGTGATGGGGTTGGTCTAATGAACGGTCTTCTGTACGTGATTCTCACTGTTTTTATCTGCGGCTTAATGGTAGGACGGACACCGGAATTTCTCGGCAAGAAAATCGAAGGCAAAGAGATCAAATTGGCGTCTATTGCCCTGCTCGTCCATCCGGTCATTATCCTGGTACCTACCGCAATCGCATTCCTTCGTCCCGAGTCAGTGGCTTCTATCCTGAATGCAGGCTCGCACGGCATCTCTGAAGTATTGTACGCTTTCACATCCGGTGCGGCAAACAACGGCTCCGCTTTTGCCGGACTATCGGCTAATACAAACTTTTATAACATGGCAATCGGACTTGTGATGCTGTTCGGGCGCTATGTCTCGATCATTGCCTTGCTAGCTGCCGCTGGTTCACTGGCAGCCAAACCGGTGGCGCCTGTAACAATCGGTACATTCCGTACAGATTCACCGCTATTCGCTTTAATTCTGCTCGTAATGATTGTAGTGGTTGGTGCGCTGACTTTCTTCCCGGCGCTTGCGCTCGGGCCGATTGCGGAACAGTTAAGCATGTGGCAATAAATAGTACGGCTTTCGCTTGATATAAGGAGGATGCTTTATGGCAACTGAGCAGAAAAAAACACTCGATAAAGAAATTGTCATTCAGGCAATCATCGATTCATTCAAAAAATTAAATCCGCTGACCATGATAAAAAACCCTGTTATGTTCATCGTTGAAGTCGGTACCTTTATTACACTCATTCTCTCCCTTGCCCCCGGCGCATTCGGCGCGAGCACGGTGAGCCGGGAATACAACATAGCCGTATTCCTAGTCCTTTTCTTCACGGTGCTATTCGCCAATTTCGCCGAGGCGCTGGCGGAAGGACGTGGCAAGGCTCAGGCGGATACGCTGCGGAAAACAAAATCGGACACAATCGCTAAACTATTGCAAAAGGACGGCTACATCAAGGAGGTCTCATCAACTCAACTCCGCAAAGGAGATATTGTACGCGTTGATGCGGGAGATGTTATCCCGTCCGACGGCGAAATTGTCGAAGGACTCGCTTCTATAGACGAATCGGCCATTACTGGAGAATCGGCACCCGTTATTAAAGAAGCTGGCGGCGATTTCTCCTCCGTTACTGGCGGTACACGCGTCGTCTCTGACTATATTATTATCAAGGTAACGACCAATCCCGGCGAGTCATTTCTGGATCGCATGATTTCACTTGTCGAAGGCGCTTCCCGTCAGAAAACGCCGAATGAGATTGCGCTAACAACTCTGTTGGCGGTGCTGACCCTTATCTTTCTATTCGTGATTATTACGCTCGTGCCGTTGGCAACCTATCTGAATGTTACATTGGATATAGCTACGCTCATCGCACTGCTTGTCTGCCTCATCCCAACAACCATCGGCGGGCTGTTATCTGCCATCGGCATTGCAGGAATGAATCGGGTCACCCGTTTCAACGTACTCGCAATGTCTGGTAAAGCGGTCGAAGCGGCAGGTGACATTAATACAATGATCCTGGACAAAACCGGAACGATCACTTTCGGAAACCGAATGGCTGCCGAATTCGTTCCGCTGGACGGCATATTAGAGCAGGAAGTAACATTCGCAGCTCTACAATCGTCGGTAAGGGACGAGACACCGGAAGGACGCTCTATCATCGAGCTAGCTAATAGCCTTGGGATCAATTGGTCCGAATATGAATACCACGATGCAGAAATTATCGAGTTTACAGCGGAGACCCGCATGTCTGGACTGAATTTACCAGACGGAACACAA
Source organism: Aneurinibacillus aneurinilyticus ATCC 12856 (assembly GCF_000466385.1). Classification (GTDB taxonomy): domain Bacteria; phylum Bacillota; class Bacilli; order Aneurinibacillales; family Aneurinibacillaceae; genus Aneurinibacillus; species Aneurinibacillus aneurinilyticus. The sequence continues at coordinate 6,899 of NZ_KE952877.1, read as the reverse complement.
ATTCGTAAGGGTGCCGTTGATGCAATTAAGAAATTCGTAACCGGACAAAATGGCTCCCTGCCTCGCGATTTGGAAGATAAAGCGTCTCACATCGCCAAAGCAGGGGGCACTCCATTAGCCGTGGCAGTTAACAACAAGGTATTCGGCATCATCTATCTAAAAGATACCGTAAAACCAGGCTTAAAAGAACGGTTTGCTGAGCTGCGGGCAATGGGGATTAAAACCGTCATGTGTACAGGAGACAATCCGCTAACCGCAGCCACGATTGCACAGGAAGCCGGTGTCGATGAGTTCATCGCCGAAGCAAAGCCAGAGGATAAAATTGCCGCCATCAAGCGTGAACAGGCCCAAGGCAAACTCGTGGCCATGACCGGGGACGGAACAAACGATGCCCCGGCACTTGCACAAGCCGATGTCGGGCTCGCCATGAATTCGGGTACGATGGCTGCTAAAGAAGCTGCCAACATGATCGATCTGGACTCCGACCCGACGAAGCTTCTATCTGTCATCGAGATAGGTAAGCAGTTACTCATTACACGCGGTGCACTCACTACTTTCTCGATTGCGAATGATATCGCCAAATATTTCGCCATCATCCCGGCACTATTTATTATGGCGTTGCCACAGCTAAATACATTGAACATTATGAATCTAGCGTCACCACAATCGGCCATTTTGTCCGCCCTCATTTTCAATGCGGTTATTATCCCGCTTCTCATTCCGGTTGCGATGAAAGGGGCCAAATATAAGCCAATGAGCGCCAATCGGCTGTTAAGCCGCAATCTGTTCATCTACGGGCTGGGCGGTGTAGCAGTTCCATTCGTTGGCATCAAAGTAATCGATATGATTTTATCCGGTTTACTGTAATTCAGCATATAAAGTGAGGAGAAAATAATGAAATCAATATTTACTGCGATTCGCTCATCCGTGCTACTGATGCTTATATGCGGTCTTCTTTATCCGCTTTTGACTACAGGTATCGCACAGGTGCTATTCCCTTATCAGGCGCAGGGAAGTTTAATAGAAGAAAAGGGGAAAATAATTGGCTCGGAATTGCTGGCACAGGCATTTACATCGCCACAATACTTCCATCCGCGGGCATCAGCTGCTGACTATAACCCAACAGCTTCTGCGGCAACTAACGCTGCGGTTTCTTCAGAAGAATATATCCAAGGTGTAGAGGCGTCAGTGAATGCAGTCCGCAATGAAAATCCGATGTTAGCAAAACAAGTTCCAGCAGATTTGGTGACGACTTCCGCTTCTGGATTAGATCCTCACCTGTCACCCGAAGCTGCTAAAGCGCAAATTCCGCGCATCGCCAAGGCGACCGGTCTTAGTGAACGAACCCTCATCGCTTTAGTCAATCAGCATACCGAAGGAAGACAGCTTGGTATCTTCGGTGAACCACGTGTGAATATACTTACTATAAACCGCGCGTTACAAAAACAAATCAAATAACACGAAACTTCACTCACCGAAGAGTTCTTCATTCCACACGGAGTGTTAGTTGAACGCATCGGGCGTTTAGGTGCGGTTTATCTCCCACCTAAACGTTCCCGACTTCTCCAAGTCTTGAGGCGAAATACGAAAGCAGATGCCATTTGCTGTCTTGTCAGCCTGTGGCTTTCGGAGGTTTTTACTATGGGGGACGAAAAAAGAAAAACACCAGAGGAGCTATTAAAAATAATCGAACGGGAGCAACGGGGATACTTGAAAATTTTTATCGGGGCCGCTCCGGGTGTCGGAAAAACATACATGATGCTATGTGAAGGTAATGAATTGCTGGAAAAAGGCATCGACATTGTCATCGGTCTTGTGGAAACGCACAGCCGCGTCGAAACAGCCGCACAAATCGGCAGCCTGCCCGTCTTTCCTCTGAAAAGTGTTCAATATAAAGGAAGAGAATTTCAGGAGATGGATGTCGACGGCCTGCTCACCCGTCGGCCACAGTATGTCATTGTCGATGAATTGGCCCACACGAATGTACCCGGCTCTAAAAATAGGAAGCGCTACGAAGACGTAATGGAGCTTGTAAAGGCCGGGATTCATGTGATAACGGCCATGAATATTCAGCACCTGGAAAGCTTGAACGATACGGTTGAACAATTGACAGGAGTAAAAGTACGGGAGCGCGTGCCGGATTGGATACTGAATGAAGCAACCGAGGTTCAGCTGATCGATACACCACCGGAGAAGCTACGTGCTCGCCTAAAAGCCGGCTTAATCTATAAGCCGGAGAAAATCGAACAATCGCTGAAAAACTTTTTTCGGACCGGAAACCTGAATGCTCTCCGGGAAATTGCCCTGCGTGAGGTCGCCGATGATGTCGATGAACGGCTAGAATCTTATAAGCAGGAGAATGGTATTGATGGCATGAAGGGGGCGAATGAAAAAATTCTTGTCTGCGTCAATTACCGTCCTAACGCCGAGCGGCTCATCCGCCGAGGCTGGCGCATTGCCAGTCGCCTGAAATGCCAGCTCTATATCCTGAATATTCCACTGTATTTTGTACAGGAAATGGACGATGCGACCCGCAAACAAATGCGACTATTGGAGAATCTAGCTAAAGACTTAAACGCTGAATTTCATATCCGTGCTTCAGCCGGCCGGAAACCCGAACAGGTGATTATTGATTTCGTCAATGAAAAAGGAATTACCCAGATCGTTCTCGGACAGTCGGCTCGCTCCCGCTGGGAGGAAATCGCTAAAGGGTCAATCGTAAACCGAATTATGAAAGGTACGAAGTACGTGGATATCTTAATCGTAGCCGATGGCGTGGATTACCGGGAGTAGCTGTCACAGAATCCATTGTTACAAACAAAACACGGATTCATATCCTTACATAGATGGGCTACACCCTCCTGCTTCTCTATATACACCTGATTTGATAAATGGACAAATTTTTATGGTAGGAAGTAAGAAAAGAAGGAGGGGCGGTGGGCGGGAACCGTCGGAAAAAGACATACTGGCCTCTCTTCTGCCGGAGCGCAGGGCGGCATCCAACCTCTTCTTTTTTCCCAATCTCCTTCTTCCAACCACACTCCCCCGTTAAAATAACAAGTGTAATTTAGGAAAAGTTCTTTCAAAAAGTTTTGGGCTCAACATACGCAGCTTCTAGTCATAGGATGTATGGTAACTTTTAGAAAAAAACTATTTAAAAGGAGTGTTACCTTGTGTACCCAAACCCTTATCACTCGTACACATCCCCTTATGCATTCTATCCCGCCTATCCTCCATATTCTTTACACAGTTCAGAAAAGCATGTTCAACCTGTTTCATATTCTGCGTTAGATCAAGTTAAACAAGACACTAAAGCCGTTGAAAAAGAGGGATCAGCTCCTCAAGAGGTCAATACATTTACTGAACGCTTTTTGAACTACTTGGGTAAAAGAAAAGGGGCAACCATATCCGTTGCTACGAGAACCGAAATAATCAATGGGACATTAGAGGAAGTTTCCACGGATTGCATTTTAGTTAAAGTGGATGAGGAAAACTATCACATTAGACCGGAAGGGATTGTTTATTTCAAATAAAGAAAGCTTTTGTTTAAAATCAAACACAAAGCAGCTTACAAAAACCAAGTAAGCTGCTTTGTGTTTTATAAAAATAAGAGAGCATCAGCAATGCTATATACATCTGGTTTGATAAATCGACAAACTTTTGTGGCAGGAGGTAGAAAAAGACAGCTGGCCTTTCTTCTGCCGGAGCGCAGGGCGCATCCAACCTCTTCTTTTTTCCGAATTTCCTACTTCCAACCACGTTATCATGTCAAACTATCAAGTGTAACTTATATAGCCATTTCTATTTATTTATTAATCAACTTATTATATGTGCATTATGGTCCTCTAAGAAAAAGTACTGTTTACACTTATCCTGCTATACTTTTTTGTTTTTCCTTTGATGATGTGAAAAACAACTTCATCATAGGTGGAGTAACAATTGTAGTAATGAGTACAACTATGACAATAACCGTAAACATATCTTGTTGCAAAAGTTTATTTTCCAGTCCAATCGCCGCAATGATTAAAGCCACTTCTCCACGGGACACCATAGCCGAACCGATCCCCAATGAGCTTTTCCATGAAAAACCGGCCGCCTTAGCCCCGATTGCAGAACCGATTAATTTTGTTAAAATCGCCAAAATGCTAAGTCCAACAATCAAACCGATATGGTCAACTATCCCCGTAAAATTTGCAGCGACTCCAATGGAAGTGAAAAATACAGGCACAAACACTGCATATGCTATTGTCTCTACCTTTTCAAATACCTCATGCTTGTAATCCGTTAAACTAATTGCAACCCCGGCGATATACGCTCCGATAATCGCTGCGACCCCAGCATATTCCGCCAAAAAAGCATATAAAAAGCAAATAATTAACCCGGCAGAAATAATCGACTCCGTGACACGTAATGGAGCAAAAATTCTTAAAGCCCAAGGCACCACTTTCCATCCGAGTAAAATGGCTACGGCAAAGAATGCAATTTTTTTAAGGACAACCATCCCAAGGTTTACATCCCCACCAGCCAAACTCATCACAAAAGCCAGAGCAATAATTACTAATACATCATCAATAACGGCGGCCCCCAGAATGGTCGTACCTTCTCTGGTTTTTAAATTTCCCATTTCCTTTAATGCTTGTACCGAGATACTTACACTGGTCGCAGACAACAATAACCCTAAAAATACAGATTGAAAAGCAGGCAATCCCATCATACTACCAGCTACATACCCTAATGATAAAGGTGCGATAATGCCAGCTATTCCAACATAAGTGGAAGCTTTTCCTGTTCGCTTAAATTCATCCATATCAGTTTCCAGTCCTGCAATAAACATCAATAAAATAACACCGATTTGGCTTAGTTCACCAAGAACGTCCGTACTTGTAATTACTCCTAATAAGGCAGGACCCAGCACAATCCCAATAAGCAATTTACCCAGAACTGAAGGTTGCCCCAACCTTACACTAATATCCCCGGCCAGTTTAGACGCAAGCAAGATCACCGCTAATTCAAAAATAAGCATCCATCATTTCCACCCTTCTTTAGTTGTCCTTCCATAGGCTGTGTGTTTACAAAAAACAAAAGGAGCCTATAAAAAGGCTCCAAAAAAACACAAGGAGCCCTGTGCCAAGGCTCCCGAAAAACAAAAAGAAGCCTGTAACCCTTGGCTCCGAAGGCATAAAGAGGCCAGGGGTGACAGACTCCTCCAAAATTACTGATATTATTAACTATTCGCTAACTTGTATTATATCAGATAAATCTCAACTGCGCTACTTACTAAGTAAAAAAACAAAAAGCCGGAATTTAGCTACATATTACTAAATTCCGGCTTTTACTTTATTTTAATGCTTGATACGATGTGTTTTCCTTCAATAGATTATAAATCTCTCGTTTATCTTCATTTTGCAGAATCTGCTCGGCTACTGTCTGACTAATGTGATAATAGTTAACATTGGCATTCTCTACATTTTTTTGCTCCCTAACGAAATAGCCTTTATCCGTTCTTACCAAATCACGAGACCAATCAAGTACACCAAGCTGTTCAGAATGAAATAAAACTTCTTCCTCTGTAATTGTTAGGTGTGTCTTATCCATATACCTATCAAAAACTCGAATTTGCTTGTTCATATTGATCCCTCCTTACTCTTATTGTATCCTTTACAATCCCTCCCTTTTATGACATTTTCTTGACGGTTAAGGTTTTTTTGTGAACACTCTATTTTTTATAACCCTTGCAAAAAATCACAAAAAAAGACATTCCAACCTTTTGCAGAAGTTTTGGCTGCCACACCACCACCTAAAACGAGAATGTCCACCTTATCTCCTCCTTCCAATCACCTGAACTTTTGTTACTACGTCAAGTCGTTTCTATAATAAATAAGCAGACCTTCTGTTACATAGCAAAGGCCTGCTTTCATGTATTATTCACCAAAATCTACATTGTGGTATACTTGTTGAACATCTTCCAAATCTTCTAATGCATCAATCAATTTTTCAAACTGTACTCGTGCATCCTCTGGAAGTGTGATGTCATTTTGTGCAAGCATTGTTAGTTCTGCAACTGTAAATTCAGTTATACCAACATTCTTGAATGCTTCCTGTACCGCATGGAACTGATCAGGTTCAGCATAAACAATAACCGCTTCATCTTCTTCTAAAATGTCACGTACCTCTACATCCGCTTCCATTAATATTTCAAGCACTTCATCGGCTGTTTTACCTTCAAGGCCGATAACAGCCACCCTATCAAACATATATGCTACAGAGCCGCTTACTCCCATGTTGCCGCCATTTTTACTAAATGCAGCACGCACATCCGATGCAGTACGATTCACGTTATTTGTCAGCGCATCTACGATTATCATTGATCCGTTCGGTCCAAAGCCTTCATAACGAAGCTCGTCATAATTTTCTTCTGAACCACCCTTCGCCTTTTCAAGCGCACGGTCAATAATCGCTTTCGGTACACTGTACGTTTTGGCACGCTCAAGCACGACTTTTAAGGCCCGATTCGATTCCGGATTCGGTTCACCCTGTTTTGCTGCTACATAAATTTCTTTTCCGAATTTCGCATATATACGACTCGTATTTGCATCTTTTGATGCTTTTTTTTCTTTAATATTGTTCCATTTACGACCCATAATGTTCCACTCTCTTTCAACTACAAAAAATTATTAATATGAAATAAGCTTCCTTTTCAACAGTTTTTCAAAATAATAATAAGGAGTTCGCTGCGATTTGATATTGCATTTATCCACTAAATTATATTATACCTCAACCACATAATTTGTTGCGAGTTTAATAATCAAAAAAATACAGCTTCCTGATAGATAATCAACAGGTATGGTGTAATTTATATAAACAATCAAGGGTGTTGATTATCCAGAATGATCCAGAGT
>NZ_KE952876.1 GCF_000466385.1 Aneurinibacillus aneurinilyticus ATCC 12856 | reverse complement strand
TTTCGGTGAAAATTGCTATTTTGCAAAACGCTCAGGTAAGTATTTTGTTTGAAGAGAATAAATTCCCTGTAATGACTTTTCTCGTTCTACATATGTTGAAATTACTTGTTGATACTGCCTTTTTATCTCCTCATTGTTTAATTCAGAATCCTTTATAGAACCTTGTGAATGTTCATGTGCACTATTACTTTTAACTGCTGAATTAGTAGCAGCATGTACACCTTGGGGTACAGTTAATAGGCATAGTGTGGCAATGCATAAACCATTTAGCATCTTTTTCAATAAATTCGACCCCTTTACAAATCATCTTCTAAATCTGTAACCCACTAACTTCAGCTTGATAATAGTCTCCAAACAACAGTTGAAAGTATAATTTAATCGGCACTTTAATCTTTGAATAAACAGACACTTTATCTATTTCAGAGTCACGAGGCTGACCCCATAGCCATCAAGTTAAGGTTCAAAAGCTTTCAGCTTTTGAGCCTTTTATCCATTCCCTATCTACAATCATGATTTTTCTCCATGCCAAAGAAGCCCCCGCATTATCCTTTTTAAAATTCGCTATCAACCAACCGATCAGGCATCAACTTGGCAGAGCTTCCAGCATATCTCCCTTTTTTCTTTTTGATAAAGGAGACTTCGTATTTTAAACGTAACACTCGATGAAACCAGAATCGAAATCAACGTACCGTATAAATGGCAATCTAATCGCTCTTTTTTCACTTTTTTAATTCGATGAATACGAAAAACCGACTTCCATACTTTACATAGAATTTCAATTTGCCATCGCAACGAATACAATGCAACATGATGTACTTCCATGGTTTCTCCAGGTGCCAAATCTTTTATGAAATCCTCTGCACATTTCGGCTCTTCTGTTCGCTCTTTGGTAAAGTATATTTTGACGTTATGCTTAACCCTGGAAATATAGTAACCACCTTGTTTATGAATGGATTTTA
>NZ_KE952875.1 GCF_000466385.1 Aneurinibacillus aneurinilyticus ATCC 12856 | reverse complement strand
TACTTTGGATTATACTGGATAATCAACACCCTTGTTACAGTTATTGTTAATAGGGGATAGGTGGTAACGCTATTGTAAAGGGGTAGTGAAAGCGGATGAACATAAAAGGGGTTGTGGGATCTGGGACTAGACATTATTAGTTATGCTTGCATTGGTGTTGGTGTAGTATCCGGGTATACCGGGGAAGTAAAAGAAGAATAAGAAGTTAAGCCCCGCTGTACGAATGGTGGGGCTATTTTTTTATTAATTTTACATTTATATATTTATATAAATATTATATATTATATGTAGGGGATGAAACAAGCCCTGCCCCGGAAAGGGGGTGTAAAGCTTGAAGCAGGAGGATATTGTTTTACTAGCTTTTCTTTCATCTTGCTTAATCCTCTCCAACTCAATTATTGTTTTTACAGACAATCGATTGAAGGAAAGAGCCGAACGCAAAAAGCGGGAAGCTGAGGAAAAGCGTAATAAAAGGAAAAGACCCGTAAAGCGTTCGCGGCGCTTATAACGGGTCCGGTAAAAGCAAGGCAAGCGGTGTAAAAGCCGCTTGTCACTCCTATTCACTTTATACGCTTATTTTATCCCCTTTATACCATATTGTAAAGTGAGGGGTCTTTATGGGATGGGTATACTGGGTAGTCGGCATTGTCGCTATCGTTGCATTTCTTGTCTCTGCTTATTCGCTTATACTTTCCATTAAAGACTACAAACAAACAAAACGTGAATACAAAGAAGAAAAGGCGCGGGCCGAACGACTTGAACGTTACTTCCGCGTTGTTCGAAAGGGGCGGAAGTAATGGCGAAGAAAACACGCACATACAGACTACATGAGGAAACCATTGCCCTTTTAAAAGCCTGGGCATTTATCACAGAGAAAGATCAACAAGATATTTTAGAGGAAGCATTTTTAGAATATGCAAAGCAACGCCCAGAACTCCATGAAAAAGCAAAGAAAGTTATTGAGGCTGTGAAGTAGTAGCGTTTTTTCTGAGAAATATAGATAATAAATGAAAAGCGAGTGAGTTGAAAAACCCGGCGATTATGCCGGGTTTGTGTTTGACCACATTGACCACATACTCATTTTATTAGGTTACTTTTCGTTTTCTATGGTTCTATATAGTATAGAAGAAACTAGATTTATTTAGCGGTATTTATCTACCTTTATCCTATCTTTCTTTAGATAATTAAAATGTAGTTAAAGTTAGACAAAAATAAAGATAAGCGGAAAACCCTTGATTTATAAGGGTTTTCTATTTGCTCATTTCCTAAGCTGTATTCTTAAAAGTCGGCTTTACAGTTTCTTTTGGTTTTGTGGGCTTTCTTTTTTCTCTCATTCCGCTCTCAATTAATATTTATTTACATTTATATAATTATTTACCTTAATGTCTATAATAATGCCCTGCTTGTCCGATTGGTCAAGCAGGGTTACTTGTTTTTCTTTGCTTCTAGTTCTTGTTTTCGTTTCTTAAAGCGGGCAACCATATCTTCAACTGTATCCATAATGACTTGCTGTTGTTCAGGATCAAGCTCCTCAAATCCTTCTAGGCCATCATAAAAAGCAACATTGATATTTGAGTTATCAGGAGACGGATTATTAGTGCGGCCAAGGAGGTAGTCAGTAGTTGTGTTATAGAGTTCAGCCAGTTTTTGGAGATTTTCTATGTCAGGTTCACTTCGTTCGTTTTCATAATGAGAGTATCTAGCTCGTGATATACCTAAATACTTAGCTATATCTTCTTGGGTTCTTTTTCCACGCAATGTCTTTAGTCTCTCACCTAACACAGTTACCCCTCCTGTCTACTCATACTTATTATAGATATACTTTGTATCGCTGAAAACAAATGATAAAAAACGTATCAAAAACGTATTGATGATACAAAATTTATCTATTATACTGGGTTTATTGATACAAAATGTATCACCGGACTAAAAAAAGGTGCTTGGATGCACGCAAAATCACTCAACACCGACAAAATCTGGGAAGCTTACGACATGCTTGTTGACGATTACTACTAAGTTAAAGGAAGCAACAGAGGGTACTGGTTCGAGACAGAAGCCGGTCGGCGGGATTATATGATAAACGTACTTTGAGAGGAGGTGAGGAAGATGCTTGGAATGGCAAGTGAAATCAGAGTCCATCACGTATCTGGAAGTATTGAAAGACAGATTGGTTACTGGTTAGCGGCAAATCCTGCTGCCGTAGTCATTGATATCAAATTCGGCTGTAATGCTGATGAAGCACTTATTATCTACAAACCAGGGCAATAAAAAAAGCGACCTGCGCTAACAGGTTACTAGCACTTCTAAAATGGGTTACTGAAATCAGGAGGGTGTGATGAATCAAGAATAAGTCATTAATATTCAATGCATTGCTGGCGATGATTTCAAGCAGTAGAGGACCTGATTTTGGAAAATCAATTGGTATATCTGATGATACCTTTTGATACACACAATAGCCTATTAGATTATGTTGGTCAGATGTCAAAGCGTAAACGTAAAAGCAGTAAATGAGAGAGGAGCCTTAGCGTTCCTCTCTATTTATCTACAAAGAGTATTTCACATAGGGGAGCGGGAGTAATGACAGATGGTTTTCCATTTTACTTGCACTTGTAGCATGGCCTGTGAGTAGCAGTTGGATTATACGAATTAGCTTTATGAAAACAAAGGTATACAAGAATTTGAAAAAACATAGGGAAGGTGTTCAGATAATGAATAGATATATCGGGTATCACACCTGTTGATTATCCATAAGGTGGAAGA
>NZ_KE952874.1 GCF_000466385.1 Aneurinibacillus aneurinilyticus ATCC 12856 | reverse complement strand
GTGGTGGCTGCCAAGCCATGGTAGTTTGGGACAGGGTCATCCTATTCATAAATTGTTGAGAAGGACTTACGTACATAATATTGGCATGACTATTCTTAAGCTCATGTATAGAAACCCCATCTTCAGTCAGAGGAATCGGATGTACCTGGAAACCATAGTTTAAAAAAGTATTTCTTGCGCCATCGTATCCAGGGTTTTCTACTCCAATGATGTGCTTATCAGTTTCTAGCATTTGGCACAAAAGAGATACAAGCTGTTGGGGGGTAGATCCTACAATAATTTGTTCAGGATTAGAAATGACGCCCCTGGCTTCGTACAGTAATCTGGCTAGCTCTTTTCTCAGTACATATTCTCCCTGAGCCTTTCCTTCTACTATATAGTTGCTTTGATTATATGCTATACAAGTGTTACGCACCTTATTCCAGTGATGGAAAGGGAATGTGTTAAGTTCAATGTTTCCGTAGCGAAAATCATAGCGTATCGTTTGAGTAAGAGAAGGATCTGACGTAGATGTATTATGCTGGGGTTTTGTTTCGCCTTGATATACTACTTTGTAGCCTTTTTTGGGAATGTTACGTATGTATTCTTCTGATACTAAAAGCTGATAGGCAACCTCAACCGTATTCTTGCTTACTTCAAACGATTGTGCACAGCTACGTATGGAGGGAAGAAGATCATCATATTGTAATTGACCATCAAGGATTTCGTTCTTGAAATATCTGTAAATTTGAAAAAAGATAGGTTTTTTGCTTGACAAAAGATTTAAAGAAAACTCACGCATTGTATTTTTCCACCTTTATACTCTTGAGAATATAAGCTCGGATTGCCAACTCTCAATAAGTGCGAACAACTGTATATACAATAGTATATAGCAACCGGCTTTCATTAGGTGTATATATATTTATTTTGATAAGAGAAGCGAAAAAACCCTTCTTTTTTTAGTCTATTGACATATTAAAAGTTAAATAGTAACATTAAAAACCGAAAATGATTATCAATATCGTAAGTAGAACGTTTGACTAACGAAGACTACATACACATAAGGAGAGGAAGCGATTGAACGTGGCCTATTCACATTTGCGTCGTAGAATTATGGGGGGATTGGCTATTCTTCTGCTTGTCTTTTCCGTAGCCTGCAGCAATGGCAGCAAGGAAGCAGAAGGAACCAAGACAAATACACCAGCGGAAAATAATAATCAAACACTCATTATTTATAATGGTCAGCACAAGGAAGCCAGCAAGGCTTTAGAAAAAGCTTTTACAGAAAAAACGGGAATCAAGGTAGAGTCACGTGAAGGTTCCAGCAATGAACTGGCACATCAGATAGTAGAAGAAGGCGGCAAATCGCCGGCGGATATTATTTATACCGAAGAGACAACACCGCTCATCATGCTTAAAGAAAAAGGTCTGCTTGAGAAAGCTAGCGATGCGGCACTTGCCAATATTCAGAAACAGTATGCAGATCCTGACGGTCAATGGCTTCCGGTAGTGGCCAGGTCACGTGTAGTTGTATATAATCCATCCATGGTGAAAGAGAGTGATTTACCAAAATCATTATATGATTTCTTAAAGCCGGAATGGAAAAACAAATTCGCTTTTGTCCCAACTAGCGGTGCATTCCAGCAGCAACTCTCTGCAATGATTAAGCTCGAAGGGCGAGATAAAGCAAAGGCGTATCTGGAAGGCCTGAAAAAATACGGCAAGGTATATAAAGGAAACAAAGATGTTTTAAACGCAGTGGAAAAAGGCGAAATCGGCATTGGATTCATCAATAACTACTATTGGGATAAGCTAGCCAAAGAAAAAGGCGCTGGAAATCTACATTCCAAGCTTTATTTCTTTGGTACAAACGATATCGGGGACATGTTGTCGTTTTCTGGTGCGGCTATCCTTAAATCGAGTCAGCACAAGGAAGCTGCACAGAAGTTCATGGAATTTATGACAAGCAAGGAAGGGCAGCAAATTGTGACCGATTTAAGTGCGCAGTATCCGGTAAACCCGAATGTTACGAATAAAAACCTTAAACCATTCTCCGAATTGAAGCCGCCAGCAGGTACGATGGATCTTGGGGAATACGGGGACGGCAAAGAAGCGAATAAACTTTTAGAAGAAGTAGGTTTGCTTTGATGTGGGCCCCTGTGCTGGGGAACCAGTGGAAACGCAAGAAGTCAAGGAGTCCTTCGCTGGGACTCCTTTTCCCTGTTCTACTGCTTTGTTTGCTGACGGCATTGCCTTTGCTGTATGTATTGCTGCGCGGCTATGAAGTTGGCTGGCATGAAGCCGTTCGTTTGATTTTTAGACCGCGTGTTTATGAGCTATTCTGGAATACGGTAAAATTGGTCGCAGCAGTCACTGCAGCAGCAAGCCTGATTGGAGTGGCTGCTGCATGGTGTATAGAGCGCAGTCAACTGCCCGGCAGAAAAGTATGGAATGTTCTTGTCACGCTGCCTTTGGCTATACCGGCTTTTGTCAGCAGCTATAGCTGGGTTTCCATGTATTCCGGACTGGAGCATTTCGGAGGAGCGGTTTTTATTTTAACCTTATCTACGTATCCTCTCGTGTATTTGCCTGTGGCGGCAGCATTGCGAGGAATGGATCCGGCGCTGGAAGAAACAGCACGATCTCTCGGAGTCGGCGCCTGGGGCTCCTTTTGGCGGATTACGCTGCCTCAGTTGCGACCCGCTTTATTTAACGGGGCTTTATTGGTTGCATTGCATATGCTGGCCGAGTTTGGTGCATTGGCCCAGTTAAAATATGAAACGTTTACGACAGCTATTTTTGATCAATATAATTTAGTCTTTAATGGAGCTTCGGCGGCGATGCTTACGTCGGTCCTGCTGTTTCTTTGTTTAGCTATTTTAAGTGTGGAATTGTTGGTACGAGGGCAAACTCGGTATGCCCGTATCGGCAGCGGAGCCTCTCGTCCGCATCGGCGTGTTTCGCTTACATGGACAAGGCCATTCGTATTGTGCGGATTTGTTGTGCTGGTATCGCTGGGAGTAATTATTCCTTTAGGAAATTTGTTCTACTGGCTATGGACTGGTTCTTCTGCTGACTTTCCTGTTCACGAAATCGCGGATACGGTCCTTTCAACGATTTTTCTAGGTTTCGGTGGTGCACTTCTGACGATGATTTTTGCTTTACCGCTAGTCGTGCTGTCGGTGCGCTACCGTGGATTTTTTCCGAATCTGGCTGAACGACTGCCGTATATTATTCATTGTATGCCGGGGTTAGTTATTGGCCTGGCGCTTGTTTTCTTCTCTATTCATTATGCTTCACCGCTGTATCAGACACTACCTTTATTGTTTATCGCCTATGCGATGTTATACTTGCCATTGGCCCAATCTTCTTTACGCGCGGGATTGGAACAGGCACCGGAACGATTAGAAGAGGTGGCGCAAACATTAGGACATCGTCGGTTGAAGGTTTTCTTTACTGTTACCCTTCCGCTTGTTATGCCGGGATTGGGTGCAGGTGCCGCGCTCGTATTTGTTCAGGTGATGAAGGAACTGACCGCGACGCTGTTACTAAGACCTACAGGACTTAAAACATTAGCGTATGAAGTGTGGGATCATACGAGCAACATCGAATATGCTGCCGCTGCTCCTTACGCAATTATTCTGATTCTTATTTCAGGATTGCCTGTATATTTGCTAACGATGCGTTCATTTACAAACGGAAAGAAGAGTGAGTCATGAAGAGTAAACTGCATCTTACTGGAATTTGTAAAACATTTGGCACGCTTACGGCTTTAGATGATGTTTCTTTAGAGTTAAGCACAGGACAAATTATGGCTTTACTGGGACCCTCCGGATGTGGAAAGACAACCTTATTACGCTGCATTGCCGGATTTGAAGTACCGGATAATGGTGTCATTAAGATTGAAGGAAATAACGTATACGATGCACACAGGAATATTCCTCCAGAAAAAAGAAGCATCGGTTATGTTCCGCAGGAAGGTGCTTTGTTTCCACATTTAAACGTTGCAAAAAACGTCGCCTTTGGCTTATCCCGAACAGAGCGCCAGACAAACAGGGTGGAAGAGATGCTGGAAATGGTAGGGATGGAGGGATTGCAAAAGCGGATGCCCCATGAGCTTTCTGGAGGACAGCAGCAAAGGGTTGCCCTGGCAAGAGCACTGGCACCCTCGCCTTCAATCGTTCTGCTTGATGAACCATTCAGCGCCCTGGATGCCGGACTTCGGGCATCGCTGCGGGAAGATGTCCGTCGAACGCTAAAACAGGCTGGAGCTACTGCCATAATCGTCACGCATGATCAGGAAGAAGCGATGTCTATGGCTGATGTAGTTTCTGTTATAAGGAGCGGAAAAATTATTCAAACAGCCGATCCAGAGACGATTTACCATTATCCTGAAGATGAAGAAGTGGCTTCATTTGTTGGTGAAGCTGTGTTCTTGCCTGCGATCGTTCGGGATAATGAGGCCCAATCTATATTCGGCCCTCTGCCTGTTAACCAGCGCTGTCGGATAGTGGATGGAGAAGCAACGCTGATGATTCGACCGGAGCAGTTTACAGTTGGGGAGCCTGGAGAAGGTACGCCGGCGCGGGTTGTTAGCAATGTTTATTTTGGGCACGATTCGCTTGTCAGGCTACATGTTAGTCATTCTTCATCTGAAATGGAGATATCTGCCCGCATTTTGGGAATGAAACGATTTGGCGAAGGAGAGGTGGTAGGCCTTTCCGTAAAAGGAAGCGTAATGGCTTATAAAGCCTAACGTGGTTTGATAAGCTGACCAGGGAATATGTGAAAGCAGTTCTTCGCGATGTGGGGAAGGACTGCTTTTTTTCTCTGCCAGTGTCAGGTGGTGCTATGCTGCGGTTCATGTTTTTCTTCAACAGTAAAAAGACGCTTTACATTTTTGTGCTTTCCTTTTGGTGCCATAATATATAAGATATCGCCTGCTTTTATCTCTGTGTCCCCCTTTGGTGTCAAAAGTTTTTCGCCGCGAATGACTGCTGCGATTAAAATTTCGTCCGGTAAATCAAGATTCATGATAATTTTGTCAGCGACTGCCGCATGCTGCTGAATGCGAACCTCCATCATATCTGTATTTGTTTTTCCGATAGAGATGAGTTCGAGGATATGCGGAACCGTGATTTTTTCACCTTGTGAGAGGCCAAACGCCCTGGCAAGCGGCGAGATGGTTGACCCTTGAATCAAAGCGGATGTTAATACAACAAAAAACACCACATCGAAAATCAATTGGGCGTTTGGTAATCCAGCCAGCAGGGGATATGTGGCTAGCACAATAGGAACAGCGCCACGGAGACCAGCCCAGGAGATAAAAATTTTCTCTTTAAAGGTAAAACTCATCGAGAATGTACTAATAAATACGCCGACAGGACGTGCGGCGAACATAAGGAGTACAGAAAGGACAAGCCCTTGCCAAGCAATATCGGGCAGTTCTTTCGGAAAGACAAGCAGTCCCAGAAGAATAAACATCAAAATTTGCATCATCCAGGATAAGCCTTCATTGAAACGGCTAATGGAATGACGGTAGGTAATGTCTGCATTTCCCGTATATACAGCCATTGCATACACAGCCAATAGTCCGCTTCCGTGAAACCAGGTTGTCATGCCATAAGTTAAAACGGCAAAGGAAAGGGCAAGAACTGGATAAAGCCCGGAAGAATCAAGGTTGATTTTATTGATGGTCCATACGGCAACTACACCGAGAAGCACCCCCATGACAAGGCCAAATCCCATCTGCCAAAAAAAGCTTAGAATCATGCCTGTGACACTCGATTCTGGCGTCTGAATCAGCGCGATAAGGGAGATGGTCAAAAAGATGGCCATTGGATCATTGCTTCCAGATTCCGCCTCCAGGGTCGAAGTGATTCTTCGTTTGATGTTTTTGTTTCCGAGTACGGCAAATACGGCAGCGGCATCCGTCGATCCTACGATGGCTCCAAACAGCAATCCTTCCAGCCAGGTTAGATGTAATATGTACTTAGCGCATACTCCGATAATGAGGGTAGTAAAAAGCACGCCAATGGTTGCCAGAGAAAGTGCAGGCTTTAATATAGGCCGCATGTGTGTCCACTTTGTTTGCGTTCCTCCATCGAACAAAATGATAATAAGTGCCAGTATACCGAAAAGCTGGGTTAAATATGCGTTGTCGAAATAAATAAAATGGTTCAGGACCATGCCTACCACAACAAAGAAAACAAGTGAGGGTACGCCTAGCCTTGAAGAAAATTTGGCAGTGATAACACCAAGAACAAGCAGAATAGAGAATAGGAAGATCACATGATCTGTTGAAAAATCCAAATCGCTCACCTACTTTATTTATCTCATCTTTATTCCATCTTAACAGTAGTAATCCCCCCTATCTTAAGACTTAGGAAGATGAGGAGGTTTAGATGGAGGATAAAGAAACCCATCTCAGAAAAAAGTTTTACATTATTATTGTAACAAAAATGCATGGTTAACATGAATTATACAAACGGTACACGAAAATTTTCGCTTGTGAAAAAGGATGGCAGATTCAGCGGCACCTATCACGAAAACCATTCGCTCCGCTGAAATGAGACATAGAAGTAGCCATAAAAAATACGTTGTCCTTTCTGGAAGTTATAGAGAAAGGATAACGTATTTTTTCATTTTGAGGCATGGTCCTTTGTATAGAAGCTACACCTGATAGTTCGGCATTATAGTGTGGTTGGTAGTAGGGGGATCTTTATTTCTTTGGGTTCAAAGCAAAACGTATAGCCTGGCTGATCAAGGTTGGCAGTACGGATACATGTCCTTCACCTTCAAACTGTTTGAACATCACTTTCATTCCCTGGCTTGAGAGAGCGGATAAGCGTGCTGAAAGTTCTTTCGCGTTATCGCAATTACCGGATATATGAGTTTTCTCCAGCTCTCCTACACCAAGCAGCAGTTGGACGTTGACAGATTTCTTTTTCACATGAGCCATGAAATTCCGCTCTTGTTCAAGCAAGTATTGCCTGTTCCAATGAATGGACGGGCTGCCTGCAATATAGCACTGAAAAGCCTCCGGTTTAGTAAATAACGCATACAATGTGAAAAGACCGCCGAGAGAATGACCAAAAATCGTTTGTCTGCTGCTGTCAATCCTGAATTTGCGTTCAATATGCGGCTTCAGCTCTTCCTCGATGAAATTCAGGAAAGCAGCAGCTCCCCCTTGTTCAGGAAGAGCGGTTCCGTCGGGTTTTTGATGGTATTCTGTAGTGGGAATTGGCGTGAAATCGTAAAAGCGCTCTGGTGCATACGGTTCTTCAGTTTGATAGCCAATACCTACAATAATCGCCGGAACTACTCCGGTCTTTTCGGGCCGACGGCTTTGCAGGCGTACAGCTTCCACCATCGTTCCGAATACGGAATTAGCATCCAGCAAATAAATGACTGGATACCCTGAGGGAGGCGGATCTTCAGCGGGTTGTGCCACCATAATTTGGTACAGGCGATTTTCGGCCTGCGAATGAACCATCCATTGTTCAGCATGAGGAATTTCTACTTTGTGGCGCATTATCTAGAACCCCCTTGGTATACTTTTCAATTTCCTTTATAGGTAGCTGCGTCCTATATAACTGTTAGTTCATTGTGCTACCGCAATAAAATGCATCTTTCTTTGATAATTATTATCAATGAGATTGAGTATAAAGCATGTATATACGATTCACCATAGACGTTATCCAGAAAAACATTTGGACAAATTCCTGTTGACAACCGATAATATTGTTCCTTGCATGAAAAAATTACGGAGAAATTGGCCTTGCAGGCGTCTCCTTGATAAAAATATTTTAGTTTGTAATCTCAAATAAAATAAAATTACATTTTGGACTATTTACCTTAAAAAAAACAACCGATAATGTAAGTGAGTAGTGATATATAATACTTTTTGGATATATATGTAATAAATGACATGCAGCATATTCCAATGCTTTAGATGTAGTTTTCTCCTTCTATTTAAATAAAGACTAATAATTGTAGAAAAGGGGCTGTTGTATGAGTTTAGTAAAAAATTGGAAGGTAAGTAAAAAAATATTTGGATTGATTTTTTTAGCAGCAATCTTTCTTGTTGCTGTTGGTTGCGCAGGATATTATTCTATCCAAAAAGCAAACGGATATCTGGATGAAACGTATGATAAAAGGCTTATTCCAGCACAATTGGTAGGTCAAATACGCACGAATATGAGGGAAATTGACTCGTATATTCTTGAACTAATGCTGACAACAAATACACAAAAAAACAAGGAATTACAAAATTCGGTTCTCGAAAAGCGTAAGCAGACAGATGAATTGCTAGACAATTTAAATCAAATAGAAACAGATGCAAAAGAAAAACAAATATTAACGGATTTTCAACAGGTATTAAATGCATATCGAAATGCGCGGCAAGAGGTTTTGGATTTGGCAACAAACAATCGCAACATAGAAGCTTACCAAGTATATGTTTCTAAAGTAACTCCAGTCAGTGAAAAAACAAAAAACGTTTTAGAGGAACTGACAATATATAATCAAGACTTGGCTAAAAAAACGAATGAAGCGAGTGACAAGGCCGCTACACAGACAACGTGGATTATCATATTGCTTACGATAGCATCGATGGCTTTATGTTCTGGGGCAGGTGTATTCCTTTCCCAAATGATTACCCGTCCTTTACAAGACATCCAGAATTTAATGCAGAAGGCAAAAGATGAGGATCTGACCGTATATGGAACCTATCAATCAAAAGATGAAATTGGAAAATTAACAGCTGATTTTAACGATATGATAGCACAACTACAAGCAATTATTAAAAAGGTAAGCGATAGTGCTGTAAGTTTATCAGCAAGTGCACAAGAGCTTTCTGCTAGTAGCGAACAAACCTCAGAGGCAACCCAACATATTGCTGTTGCCATTCAGGAAGTAGCCAGTGTAGCAGAAACACAAGTAAAAGGAATGGAAGAGAGCGCAAGTGCAATGGAGGAAATGGCCATTGGGATTAACAAAATTGCTGAGTCGTCCGCCATTGTTTCTGAGGCCTCAAATGAAGCAACGAAAAAGGCGGAGAATGGAAATCGAATTGTACAAGCAGCAATGGGGCAAATGCGTGATATTCAATCTTCTGTAGGTGAATCAGCAGAAGTAGTCAAACGATTAGGGTTACGTTCGGATGAGATTGGAAAAATTGTTGAGGTGATTACCGATATTGCAGAGCAGACCAATCTTCTATCTTTAAACGCCGCGATTGAAGCGGCCCGGGCAGGGGAGCATGGCCGCGGATTTTCAGTAGTAGCAGATGAAGTGCGAAAGCTAGCTGAACAATCAAAAGAATCAGCGGAAAATATCGCTTTTATCATTAAACAAATTCAAAACGAAACGTCTATTGCTGTAGCTACCATGGAGAAAGGAACCCAGGATGTGGAAAACGGAGTTTCCACTGTACAGGGAGCCGAAGAGGCATTTGAACACATTGTACAAGTTATTGAAAATATCGCTTCCGAGATTCAGGAAGTATCGGCATCTTCGGAACAAATGGCAGCCGGTTCGGAACAGGTGAGCGCTTCTGTAACAGAGGTGGAAAATAGTGCGAAGATGTCACGTGATCACGCACAGCGAGTAGCAGCCGCTTCAGAAGAACAATTAGCTTCCGTTGAAGAGGTTACAGCCGCCACACAAGAGCTAAGCAAAATGGCGCAAGAGTTACAGGAAATGACGAGCCGATTTATATTAAATTAAAAGGATGCAAAGATCTACAAGGCTATTAATCCAAGTTTCTTTTTTGTAGGAGAAAAAGGATCCGTATGCAAATAATAAAAGAATATAGAAAGTGTGAAAATTGTTGGTGGGCAAAAGATGAAGGCTGCATGAGAAAGCTATGCTGTTTTAATCATTTTTGGATAAACACCCCTGAGCACTTATGTTATGGATGGCGTCCGATAAAAACTGAAGAAAGATATGCATATTTAGAAAAGTATGGTTACGAGCATAAAAGAGTAGGTATCATTCCAATACTATAATAAGGATGATTAGGAAGCTGATTTAATTTATAGAGGTCAGCTTCCTTTTTTTAGGTGGTGCGAAAGTCGATGATGTTAGCCTATTAGACTGTGAATAAGCAAAAATAATAAACAACCTCTCAATCTTTAATGATTGAGAGGCAAACCTATTATTAGCCGAAATATTATTTTTTTATAGCATGGATATAATGAATCGTTTCGAATGCAGACAAATAATCCGTCCGATTGCTAAAGAAAAGGTCATTTATCGTAGCTGGTGATAAATGTTCATAAATTAGTAAACCTGATTTTTCTAACATATTCTCGATTTCATAATAAGTGAAACACGATTTCATTGGTTCTCCACTTGCTGAAGCCATTTTCACCATATTCTCAACTCTATTAGACATACCTTTTTCTTCAAAGAGTTTTTCGTCTGCATAATCAAAAACTATAGAACTTCCTGATGGGACTTTGGTGAATAAATTATTTATCAAGCTTGAATTTTCCTCTTTAGTTAAATAATAAGAAACACCCAAAAGGCTAAAGAAAGTTTTTTTGTTATTAAACCCTTCATCTATTAGATTTTGATAGGAAAACGTATCGGTGAAATCCATAGAAACGAAATGAAGATTACTCGGGATTTTAAAATTGGCATTATCCAGCCTTTTCTTTTTAAATTCCTGTGTAGCTGGATAATCAATTTCAAATATTTCTAAGCTGTTTTTCAACTCTGGGTGTCGGAAACAAAAAGTATCTAACCCAGCTCCAAGTATAACATACTGCTTTAATCCTAGCATAACTTCATTAAGTAATACTTTTTCGCAATACGCAGCACGTGCTAGGGGTGTTGGAGAAAGCTGGACTTGGGTAATCCATTTTAAAATTTCATCTTTTGTCCATTTATCAAATCAATCTGTTATTAGCTTTGAATACATATTGAGATCGTTAAACTTTTCTTTTGATTTCTCATACTGTCTAAGCGTTCCTTCGAACGTAAAGTTTAATTTTTGCAAGACTTTTATTGATTTCACGTTTTCAGGTTCTACTTTTGCTTCAATTCGATTTAGTTTTAAAGATGAGAATGCGTAATCTAACAAGGAACAAATGGCTTCTGAAGCATATCCCTTACCCCAAAAAGCTTTAGCAATGTCGCATCCAATTTCAGCTTTTGCATTTTCGAAATCCAAGGAGTTATAACCGCAAGATCCGATAATTTCATTGGATTCTAATTCAATTATGGAGAAACGAATAGCTTTATTATTCTGAGCAAGTTCATCAAGAAGCCTGATCATATCTTCCGCTTGATTTTTATCAGTGAAACAACTAACATTCATGAATTCGGTAACATCTGGATCGGACCAAATCTTAAACAAACTGGATGAATCTGATGCGTTCATTTTTCTTAAATGTAATCTTTCTGTGTGCAACTCTGTAATCAATACTTTTACCTCCATTGTATGTTTGTAGTTGGGTTAAAAATATTGACATCTGCGCATAGTTCAGTCCTTTCATTTTTAAGATAGTTTTATTATACAGGGTACAAAGACATAAAGCTATCGAACAAAAGGGATTCGGCAGAAAAAAGAAAAATATTTCCTTTATTCCAACTTGACTAATTGGTAAAATGAGAATAGAATAAAATCAATTATTGTAGCATGAAACAATCGAATGCTCTTATCCAGAGAGGTGGAGGGACTGGCCTGATGATACCTCGGCAACCGGTGTAAAGCCGGTGCCAATTCCAGCAGAACCACGTTCTGAAAGATAAGGGGCTAGACATCTTTGTTTTATTGATGCATCAGCCTCTTACATACGTAAGGAGCTGATTTTTTTTCATTCATTTTAAGAAGAGAGAAGGAGCGAGAATCATGCAGAGGTTGCGAGAAGGAAACAAGGGAAAAAGAAATGGATTGCTTTATGGATTGGTGTTCAGTATGATGGCTGCCCTGACACTTGGCGGATGCTCCGGCTCTTCCAAGGAAACGGGCACAGCGGCAGAAGCGGGAATTTCAGCAAAAGAGGCCGTGCAAATCTTGAATGTGTCGTATGATCCAACACGGGAGCTGTATCAAGAGTACGATAAGGCCTTTTCTGCTTATTGGAAGAAAAAAACGGGGCAAACAGTGAACATTAAACAATCTCATGGTGGATCAGGAAAGCAGGCACGAGCCGTTATTGACGGACTGGAGGCGGATGTAGTAACGTTGGCGCTTGCATACGATATCGACGCAATTCAGAGTAAAGGATTAATTAAAGAAAATTGGCAGAAGATTTTGCCTTCCAATAGTTCTCCGTATACATCTACAATTGTATTTTTAGTGCGGAAAGGAAATCCGAAAGGGATCAAAGATTGGGATGACCTTATTAAACCGGGAGTTTCCATTATTACACCTAATCCGAAAACATCCGGTGGTGCGAGATGGAATTATCTTGCAGCCTGGGGATATGCATTGAAGAAGCAGGGCGGAGATGAGAATAAGGCAAAAGAGTTTGTAACTAAAATTATTAAGAATGTACCAGTATTAGATTCCGGTGCCAGGGGAGCGACTACAACGTTTGTCGAACGCGGGATCGGAGATGTATTGATTACTTGGGAGAATGACGCTTTGCTTGCAGTGAATAAGCTGGGTAAAGGTAATTTCGAAATCGTTAATCCTTCACTTAGTATTTTGGCTGAACCGCCGGTAGCTGTGGTGGATAAAGTAGTAGATAAGCGCGGTACACGCGAGATATCCGAGGAATATCTTAAATATTTATATTCCGAGGAAGGCCAGGAAATCGCTGCAAAGAATTACTATCGTCCTGAGTCGAAAACAGTTGCAGCCAAATATGGGAAGCAATTTCCGAAAATTAACATGTTTACGATCGATGAACTGTTCGGAGGGTGGAACCAGGCACAGAAAGCACACTTTTCTGATGGTGGGGTCTTCGACCAGATATATAAACCATAGGGCATGAGGAAAAAGCGATGAAAACAATATGGAAACAATTTAGCGTATTGCCTAGCTTCTCATTAACGCTGGGCTTTACCATCTTTTATTTGAGTCTGTTTGTCCTGCTTCCATTGTCGGCCGTTTTTCTTAAAACAGCCACAATGGATTGGGGAGCACTCTGGGTTACGGTGACAGACCCGCGTGTACTGGCTTCCTATAAATTGAGCTTTGGCGCTTCCTGTGTCGCCGCGCTTATTAATATGGTGTTCGGCCTTTTGATAGCCTGGGTGCTCGTCAGGTATTCCTTTCCTGGAAAACGTATAATTGACGGATTGGTCGATTTGCCGTTTGCACTGCCAACTGCTGTTGCAGGCATTGCGCTAACGGCCATTTATTCCGAGAACGGCATCATTGGTCATTATTTACAATTATTTGGGATAAAAGTAGCGTTTACACCATTCGGTATTATTGTTGCCCTTACATTCATCGGACTGCCTTTTGTTGTGCGCACCGTACAGCCAATCCTGGAAGATCTAGATGCTCATGTGGAAGAAGCGGCGGCTTCGCTTGGGGCGACGGGCTGGCAGACATTTCGTAGAGTAATTCTGCCTGAGTTGTATCCGGCGTTGCTGACAGGATTTGCACTGGCGTTTGCCAGAGCGTTAGGAGAGTACGGTTCTGTCGTATTCATTTCAGGCAATATGCCGATGTATACCGAGATTACCCCTCTACTGATTATGAGTAAGCTTGAACAGTTTGATTATGCAGGTGCTACGGCGCTCGCTGCCGTTATGCTACTCGCTTCTTTTGTTCTACTTTTGTTTATTAATCTAATTCAATGGCGGACTGGCCGCCGTTATGCTGCTAAGGGGTGATAAGCGATGGAGAACCCGATTCCGTCTATACGAGTACAGCCGAAAAGCGGCACAATTATTCGGTGGCTACTCATAGGCATTGCCTTTTTGTTTCTTTTTTTGTTTCTCTTGCTTCCTTTGTTTACGGTGTTTTACGAAGCGTTAAAGGAAGGGGCACAAGCATACCTGGCTTCACTTACAGAGCCGGATGCACTTGCGGCAATTCGCTTGACACTGCTGACGGCCGCTATTGCTGTTCCATTGAACTTAATATTTGGGATAGCAGCTTCCTGGGCCATTGCCAAATTTGAGTTCCGGGGCAAACATTTGCTGCTTACATTAATCGATTTACCATTTGCAGTATCGCCTGTAATTTCAGGGTTGATCTTTGTTCTGCTGTTCGGTACAGAAGGTCTGTTCGCTCCTTTGCTTGCAAAGTATGATGTGCAGATTATTTTTGCGGTGCCGGGTATTATTCTGGCGACTGTATTTGTTACATTTCCTTTTGTGGCGCGTGAGCTGATTCCCCTTATGCAGTCCCAGGGAACAGAGGAGGAGGAAGCGGCGCGCTCGCTCGGAGCGAGCGGATGGCAGATTTTTTTTCGTGTGACGCTGCCGAATATGAAGTGGGGATTATTGTACGGCGTTATTCTTTGTAATGCACGGGCGATGGGGGAGTTCGGTGCCGTCTCTGTTGTATCCGGTCATATCCGTGGGTTGACGAACACGATGCCTTTGCATGTGGAAATTTTGTATAACGAATATAACTTTGCCGCCGCCTTTGCCGTTGCATCTCTTCTGGCGCTCCTGGCGATAGTGACGCTGATTGCAAAAAGCATTGTCGAATGGAAAACGGTTCATCAGGAATATACGAGGAGGTAGAAGCATGGGTATTATAGTGAAAAGCCTTAGTAAGACATACGGTAGCTTTGTCGCGTTGCACGATATTAATCTGGACATAGCTGAAGGGGAGCTGATCGCGCTGTTGGGGCCGTCCGGTTCCGGCAAGACAACACTGTTGCGTATCATCGGTGGAATGGAAGTATCCGATTCGGGTAGCGTACTGCTGGATAACGAAAATCAAGCAAACAAAAACATGCGTGACCGGCATATTGGCTTTGTATTTCAGAATTATGCCCTGTTTCGTCACATGACTGTTTTTGAGAATGTGGCGTTCGGCCTTCAGGTGCGTTCACATAAGCTTCGTCCGTCTAAAAAAGAAATTCGTAGCCGTGTGATAGAGCTTCTGAAATTAGTACAGCTGGAGGGGCTGGAAAAACGGTATCCGTCCCAATTATCGGGCGGGCAGCGCCAGCGTGTAGCATTGGCACGGGCGTTGGCGATCAAGCCGAAGGTACTGCTGCTTGATGAACCTTTTGGAGCATTGGATGCTAAAGTGCGGCAGGAGCTGAGGCGCTGGTTGCGTAAGCTGCATCATGAATTGAATATCACGACCATTTTTGTTACGCATGATCAGGAGGAGGCGCTGGAGGTAGCAGACCGAATCGTAGTAATGAACAGGGGAAAAATCGAGCAGGCAGGTACAGCGGAAGATATTTACCATAAGCCAGCAGGTGCCTTTGTTTATCGTTTCCTCGGGCAGGTTAACCACATACAGGGCTATATTCGGGATGGAAGTGTGCATGTTGGCCCTTTGACATTGAAAACAGCAGTGCCTGAGTCTGTAAACGGGCAGAATGTTGACGTATTTGTGCGCCCGCATGCAGTTGGGATTGCCAGTGAATGTAGTACGCCTGATATGATAGCAGCCAGGGTGAGCCATATGTATCAGGCTGGATCCAGGATAAAGGTAGAACTGGAAGCGGAGGGGATCCAGAAGACGATTGAAGCGGAGGTGACAGAAGAATATCAGCGCCAGATCGGATTGTCGCGCAATCAGCATGTATACATCACCTTTAGAAAAGCGAAGCTGTTCGGGCCAGATGGAAAACCGATTGATTACGAGGCATCTTATGAGTCTTCGTCTCTTCAAGCGAAAGAAGAGGCGAGAATTCCGCAAATTTCATAAGGAACATTTCTTCTCCGGCCTTGACGCCACAAAGCGGCCGTGTCTCTTCCTCGTGAGAAAGACGAGGGAACACGCCGACGCGTGCACCTTCTTTCTTCCACCTTATGGATCATCAACAGGCGTGGTATGATAATAAAGAAAGGGAGGGGTACAATGGTTAATCGGCCTAAGTTAGAAATTCCAAAAACAAAAATTGAAGTATGGCATGATATCGTATCCATTGCTATCCTGGCTGGCACGTTTATATATTTATATTTTGTGTGGCCTACATTACCTGAGAGAATTCCGATTCATTTTAACGGTTTAGGTGAAGTGGATGGATGGGGGAGTAAAAGCAGCCTGTTTATGCTGCCAATTATTAGTGTGGTTTTGTATGTTGGCTTAACTATCTTGGGTTACTACCCGCATACCTTTAATTATCTTCGTGAAATCACCGAAGAAAATGCGCACCGGCAATACGTAATTGCTCGCATGATGATTAGTTGGATGAAGATTGAAATCATGGTGTTGCTCAGTTATATTGAATGGCAAGTGGTATTTGGAAACATGAAAGGCTTAGGGGGAGGGTTTTTGCCTGTCATTTTAATCGTTTTCCTAGGTACGATCATGTTTTATGCGGTTCGCTCATTGCGAACTCCTTAGATTTTTAAATTCCGATCTATACAAGACCAGATGGATTATGCTATAATTTTAGGGAAAAGTTTCCATGGAGGAGGTGCAGGTACGTGTTTGGAATTGTTCAGACTTGGTTCATTGTAGAAGCTGCCAGTATTACACATGATTTTTCGCACCAAGGGGGAAGTCTGCCCTTTTTTACCTCTACAATTGAACAGGAACCATTCTATTCATGGCGTACCATGCATCTATAACGCAAAAAGGTAATTGTTTTAATTACAATAATGATGCCACAGGTATATTGCCTGTGGTTTTTTTGTGCTTTTTGCAAATCCAAGGAGGAAACTTACTATGATTATTGCAGCAACAAAAGGGATATCAAAGACATACGGAATAGAGCCAGTTTTAAAGGATATCACAATAGAAATTCATTCCCATACCCGGGTCGGCATTGTTGGACCGAATGGAGCGGGAAAGACAACATTGTTAAAAATTATAATCGGTATGGAGACAGCGGATAAAGGAGAAGTTTTCCGTGCCAAGGGTAGCACATGGGCGTATTTGCCCCAGTCTCCACAATATCCGATAGATTGGAACGGGCGGGATGTCATTCAGAGTGCGTTTGCAGATGTAAGCGAAATTTCCGAATCCATGCGTAAAATTGAACATGCTATGTCAAAACCGGGCTGCGACGAACTTAAACAAGAGAAGCTGCTGCAAAAATATCAGGCACTGCAAGAGCAGTTTGAACGCTTAGATGGATATGCAATGAATGTGAAAATGAATAAAGTTATTGAAGGCTTACACATTTCCGAACCCATGTTAACGACTCCTTTTGCACAGCTAAGCGGTGGAGAGAAAACAAAGATAGGAATAGCCAAGCTGCTTTGTCAGCAGAGTGATGTTCTTCTGCTTGACGAGCCTACCAATCATTTGGATGTAGAGTCCATGGAATGGTTGGAGCAGTTTTTGCGGGATTATGCAGGTACAGTAATCATCATCTCGCATGATCGGTACTTCCTTGATGCTGTGATTACCTCCATTTATGAGGTAGATGGAGGCGAGGTGAATTTTTATCAAGGGAACTACAGTGCATTTGTCAAAGAAAAAGAAGAGCGCTTGCTTCGTCAGTTTGCCGAGTATCAGGAACAGCAAAAGAAAATTAAAAAAATGAAAGAAACGATTAAGCGATTAAAAGAATGGGGCAATCAATCAAACCCGCCTAATGAAGCGTTCCACCGTCGTGCCAAAAGCATGGAAAAAGCATTGGAGCGCATGGAAAAAGTTAGTCGGCCGCGTATGGAAGAAGAGCGGATGGGACTGCTCTTCCAGAAGACGGATCGTAGCGGGCAGGATGTAATTGTCGTAGAAGGCATAAGCAAGAGTATTGCTGGAAAGCAGTTGTTTACTAACGCCAGTCTCTTTGTTCGTTACGGTGAACGAAAAGCTTTACTTGGCAGCAATGGTAGCGGCAAATCAACGTTTATTAAAATGCTTCTGGGAGAAATAAAGCCGGATGACGGTGTGATTAAAATTGGAAGCAGTGTAAAAGCAGGCTATCTTTCCCAACAGGCGCTAGAAGGCGATCCGAATCGAAGAGTGATTGATGTGTTTCGTGAAGTAGCCATGGTGACAGAAGCAGATGCCCGTCACTTGCTGGCGAAAGTCCTGTTTTATGGGGAGCATGTTTTTAAAAAGGTAGGTAGCTTAAGTGGGGGAGAGCGGATGAGACTTCGTCTGGCTCAATTAATGCATCAAGAGATTAATTTATTGATTCTCGACGAACCGACTAACCACCTGGACATCGAATCACGTGAAACATTAGAGGAAGCAATTGCCGAATACCGTGGCTCTCTTTTCATCGTTTCCCATGATCGCTATTTTTTACAAAAAACGGTAGATGGTGTTTTTTGGATTACAAACGGTCAAATTGTGCGTTATGAAGGAACGTATGAGGATGTGAGAGAGAAACGGAAACAAGAACATGCAGAGACACCTGTAGTAGTAACAAAAAAGGAGACATTGCAAAAAGTAACTTCGAAAAAAAAGGTTAACCGTTTTAAACTTCAGCAAATCGAGAATGTAATCATGTCCTTGGAAGAAAAACGAGAGGAGCTGATCAAAAAATTGGAGAATGGGGGGGAAGACTATCAGCTTTTGATGGAAGTTCAGGCAGAATTAGATGGATGTGAGAAAGAGATCGAGAGGCTGTATGCAAGCTGGTATTCCATGCAAGAAGGATAGTGGAAGGCGAAATGTGTTATGTCGTACCAAGGGTGTTGATTATCCAGTATGATCCAGA
>NZ_KE952873.1 GCF_000466385.1 Aneurinibacillus aneurinilyticus ATCC 12856 | reverse complement strand
TGTTACTGTTCAGTTTTCAAGGAACTTTTCTTTCGTACTTCACCGCGTCTCAGCGGCGACTTTTATATCTTATAATATTTTAAAACAACTTGCAAGCACTTTTTGAAATTTATTTTTTAAAATTTCGAAGGCCTACAATCTTTTTTGTGACGACAAAATATAATTTATCACATATTACGCAATATGGTCAATACTTTTTTGCAAAATAAAAAGCGCAGGAATATTGCTCCTGCACTTTATATCTTCACATCGCACTTCTTTAAGGAATAATCGATTGCCCTAGCCCACTAGCCTCGTTCTCTCTCTCCATTTCTCCAATGAGCTTATTATTCTTCTCTATAGGAGATTTTTTATGATATCGTCCAAGCACAACACTCATCACCATAATAGCAACGACAGAGTATAAAGTCTGTATGTAGTCAAATACTAAAAGCGCAGAACATACGATGCAAATATCCGTAATCATAATGGTTTTGCCTGGATTAATACCATGGCGTCTGCTAAGGAACATAGCAAGAATATTGATGCCCCCGAGTGAAGAGTTACTTCTAAAAAGAAGGATTAATCCAAAACCAATTAGCACCCCACCTATAATGGCTCCAAAAAACGAATGAATAATTGGAAAATCTAACAAAGCAGTCAGACCATCAGAAAGCAGGGAGAGTAATGTTACACTCATAAATGTTTTGAGTGTAAAACCCATTCCCAGCTGCTTTATTGACAACCAGTAAAAGGGAAAATTAATCAAGAAAAAAAGCACCCCAAAAGATAGCCCGGTAATATGATGCAGCACAATGCTTATTCCAGCTGTACCTCCCAGCACCAAATCAGAAGCAGAAAAAACTCTAATACCAAGGGCTACTAAAAAACAACCGCCTAAAATCATGAACATTTGCCTTGCAAATGACACTTGAATAGTACCCCTTCCTCCTTATATTTCTCCTCCAACCAACTATTTTTATGCATTTTTTATGCATTATATATATAAACAATAATTCTTTTTTCTCTATTGGTTACAATATACCATATTAAACAATACGTTTTCTATCTTAAAATTAAACAAAGAAAAAGGCTCAATTATCAAATTTTAAGATTCAATATTAACTTAATAATAAAAATATTATATTGATAATAAATGAATATTTATGCATAAAAGCTTTAAAGCAATAAAGAAATTGTACCTTACAAACATAAAATAACTTCTATATAATAACAAAGAAAACCTTATCGGAAAGGAGAAGGCATCATGTCAATCATTGTGTATTCTGCCCCAGGATGCAGCACCTGTGAACTTGTTAAAAATTATTTGCAAGAAAAAGGACATGCATTTGAAGTCCGTGATTTGCTTTCTAATCAGGACTACCAAAAAGAAGTCGAAGCACTGGGTATCATGGGAATTCCGGTTACCGTAGTCAACGGAAAAGCGGTAAAGGGCTTTAAGCCAGCAGAATTAGATAAACTTTTGGAAGAAGTATAGCTTTCTTTCATTCTCTTTTTGAGATAACAAAGCAGCATAAGGAAAATTGTATAGCTACACAATAATGAAGGAAGGCGACTGCACATTTGCAATCGCCTTCCTTCATTATTTACTATGTGTTTAAATCTGCAATGTTTCCTGTAGACATATACAATGACCATTCTCCAATATTGGTCGCATGATCTCCAATACGTTCAAGAGATTGAAGCACCTTGATTAACTGCACACCTTCTTTAATTAATTCCGGTTGCTTCTCCATGCTCCACTCCACGTATTCAAAACACTTGCTATAATATCCATCAATGATATCATCCATCTCGTCCAGCAGGCGTAAACGGCGAAAATCCCCGCTTTTAATGGCTTGCACACATACACTTAGCATTTCTTTTACTTTCTCAGCCATTGTAGGCATTTCAAACAAGGAGAGCTGATAAGCTTTTCCTTCCAGACGAACTACCACCTTTGCGATGGCAACCGCTAGATCCCCAATGCGCTCTAAATCAGTCACGATTTTCAAATATGAACCTATGGCCCGTAAATCGGCAGCGACGGGTGCCTGTAGTGCGATAAGACGCAAACTCATTTTAAAGATTTTCTCCGCCAATACATTTAGCTTTTCGTCACGTACGATAACTTCCCTAGCTAAATCGACATCCGCCTCTAGAAATGCTCTCCATGCTTGCAGGAAGCCCGTCTGAGCAATTGTAGCCATCTCTGCCACTTCGTTCGTTAATTGGTTCAACTGCTCTTCTTGCATTCGAGCGCTCGCCCTCCTTCCTTGGAAAATATCTTTCCATACTATAGACTACACTTTATATTTTGATATATGCATAGCAGTGTTAAAATACTGAGAATAGAAAAGACGGTATCTTTACATCATAGAACATAATCATTAATGGAAAGTTAAGACATTGTTAATCTAAAATGAAAATACATTTCTTGATTTAGGACAAAAATAAAGTAAAAAATACCCCTGATTCACTTGACAGGGTATAGTAAACTACTAATATGCGATTCCATGTTTATATACTTAAAGCAAACTTTATATCCGGAGGAAAATATGAAAACAAGAGGAAGACCTGATTTCCCCATACTTATCCTAACCCTCTTTCTTGTAGGATTTGGTATTGTAATCGTTTATAGCGCCAGTTCCGTTTTCTCCCTGGATAAGTTTGGGACTGACACATACTTCGTGAAAAGGCAGGCCTTGTGGGCCTCAATTGGCTTAGCATTTATGCTATTTACAATGAATGTTCCGTATACATTCTATAAAAAACATTTTGTCGGCATTGCATTCATTGTCTTCTTATTACTAATTGCCGTGTTGATTCCTGGCATCGGACTTTTAAGGAATGGTGCACGAAGCTGGATTAATCTTGGTTTTGCCTCATTGCAACCGGCTGAATTCGCTAAGCTGGCAATAATTATCTATCTATCCGCACTTATTACAAAGAAGGGGGATAATATCCGCGATATTAAGAAAGGGCTTGTTCCTGTCTTCGTGGTGTTAGGATTATTCTGTGGTGCCATCATGCTTCAGCCCGACTTCGGTTCCATGGTAATTCTTGTGCTAACCGCTATGGCGGTTATTGTAGCGGGAGGTGCTAACCTAAAACATCTGCTTTATGGCGGGATCCCTTTTGCCATTGTGGGCTTTTTATCTGTGGTTTTCACTCCGTATCGGTGGAATCGACTACAAAATGTAGGTGATCCGTGGGCCGACGGAATGGATGGCCTAGGGACAGGCTATCAGTTGGCACATTCCTACTTTGCACTTGCTCATGGGGGGATTACCGGGGCAGGTCTTGGCAAAAGTATTGAGAAATATCTTTATCTGCCTGAGGTGCAGACTGATTTTATCTTCTCAATTATAGGGGAAGAACTTGGTTTTCTCGGCGCCGGCTTTTTTTTGCTAGTGTATCTATTCTTCTTATGGCGCATACTTGTGATTACCCTCCGTGTGCAGGATACTTTTGCAGCACTCGTAGGTATCGGTGTTGTCAGTATGATTTTTGTCCAGGCATTTATTAATGTTGGTGGTGTTACCGGTCTTATTCCCATTACCGGTGTTCCACTACCGTTCATTAGCTATGGCGGTTCTTCTCTATTGCTTAATATGATTAGTATCGGAATTGTACTAAGTATTTCACGAGAGAACTATAAACAAACCGTTCAAAAGCTAGAAGGCCGAAGAAGGAGCCTGCAAAATGCTCCAAAAGCAGTAACACAGCGTCGGAAAGCGTAAGGAATACATATTTCCCACCCCTCTCTAGAATATTGAGAGGGGCTTTCTATGCCTTTCTGGTAACTATAGTCTTAATTTATACAAAGCAATAAAATAGAAAGAGACTCGATCCGAAGACCGAGTCTCTTTTTTAATATATAACGTGCAGTGATTACTTAATGATAGTAGCAACCGCACCGGCACCTACAGTACGTCCACCCTCACGGATAGCGAAACGAGTACCTTCTTCCATAGCGATTGGGCTGATGAGTTCAACAGTGATCTCAACGTTATCGCCAGGCATAACCATCTCAGTGCCTTCTGGCAGTTTGATGATACCAGTTACGTCTGTTGTACGGAAGTAGAATTGCGGACGGTAGTTCGCGAAGAACGGAGTATGACGTCCACCCTCTTCTTTAGACAGAACATAGATTTGAGCTGTAAAAGTTGTGTGTGGTTTTACAGAAGCCGGTTTAGCAAGAACTTGTCCGCGCTCGATATCTGTACGGTCAACACCACGCAGAAGCGCACCGATGTTATCACCAGCTTCTGCTTGGTCAAGAAGCTTACGGAACATTTCTACACCTGTAACAGTTGTAGTTTTTGGCTCTTCAGTAAGACCAATGATTTCAACTTGGTCACCAACTTTAACGACACCGCGCTCTACACGACCAGTAGCAACAGTACCACGACCAGTGATAGAGAACACGTCCTCAACAGGCATCAAGAACGGTTGGTCAACAGCACGTTCTGGAGTTGGGATGTAGTCATCAACAGCAGCCATAAGCTCAAGAATACGTTGAGCCCATTCGCCAGTTGGGTTGTCAAGAGCTTCTTTAGCAGAGCCTTTTACAACTGGGATGTCATCGCCAGGGAATTCGTACTCAGAAAGAAGGTCACGAATTTCCATTTCAACCAGTTCAAGCAATTCTTCATCGTCAACCATGTCGCATTTGTTCATGAATACAACGATGTAAGGAACGCCTACTTGGCGAGAAAGAAGGATGTGCTCACGAGTTTGTGGCATCGGACCGTCAGCAGCAGATACTACCAGGATCGCTCCGTCCATTTGAGCAGCACCAGTGATCATGTTTTTAACGTAGTCAGCATGTCCTGGGCAGTCAACGTGTGCATAGTGACGGTTCTCAGTCTCATACTCAACGTGTGCAGTAGAGATTGTGATACCGCGCTCACGCTCTTCTGGAGCAGCGTCAATGCTACCGTAATCCATAGCAGTCGCGCCACCAGTTTGAGAAAGTACAGTTGTGATAGCAGCTGTCAAAGTAGTTTTACCATGGTCAACGTGACCGATAGTACCAATGTTTACGTGCGGTTTATTCCGCTCAAATTTAGCTTTAGCCATGTGGAAAAAAGCCTCCTTAATTAAAGGTTTTAAGAAGTATAAGTATTTATAAAGAAAGGTCCAAATGCAAGAAGGATATGTACCCTCTACACATTTTAAACCTTTCTTTAATTACAATAAAGGGGTTTGCTGAAAAATTACAGACCTTTAGCTTTTTTAACGATCTCTTCAGCGATGCTCTTCGGTACTTCTTCATAGTGATCGAAGTGCATAGAGTATGTGCCGCGGCCTTGTGTACGGGAACGCAGATTTGTTGCATATCCGAACATTTCGGAAAGCGGTACAAAACCACGAACAACTTGTGCATTACCACGGGCTTCCATACCTTCGATACGTCCGCGACGGGAGTTGATGTCACCCATGATGTCGCCCATGTATTCTTCCGGTACAGTTACTTCTACTTTCATCATTGGTTCGAGAATAGCTGGATTAGCTTTCTTTCCAGCTTCTTTCAAAGCCATAGAACCAGCGATTTTAAACGCCATCTCAGAGGAGTCAACCTCATGGTAGCTACCATGAACAAGCGTTGCTTTCAGGTCAAGGATCGGATATCCGGCAAGAACACCGTTTGCCATGGACTCTTCGATACCAGCTTGAACAGCAGGGATGTATTCACGAGGAATCGCACCACCGACAATTTTGTTTTCGAACACGTAGCCGGAACCTGGTTCGCCTGGTTCGAATTCAACTACAACGTGACCGTATTGACCTTTACCACCAGATTGTTTCGCATACTTGGATTCAACTTTCGCACCCTGGCGGAAGGCTTCTTTGTATGCAACTTGTGGAGCACCAATATTCGCTTCTACTTTGAATTCACGTTTCATACGATCAACAATGATATCAAGGTGAAGCTCACCCATACCTCGAATGATCGTTTGACCTGTTTCTTCGTTAGTATGCGTTTTGAATGTTGGATCTTCCTCAGCCAATTTTGCAAGAGCCATACCCATTTTATCCTGGTCAGCTTTTGTTTTTGGCTCGATCGCGATATCGATAACCGGTTCAGGGAATTCCATAGATTCAAGAATTACAGGGTTTTTCTCATCACAAAGAGTGTCCCCTGTTGTTGTATCTTTCAAGCCTACGCCTGCAGCAATGTCCCCGGAATATACGATTTTGATCTCTTCACGGGAATTTGCATGCATTTGCAGGATACGACCGATACGCTCACGCTTGCCTTTTGTAGAGTTAAGCACGTATGAACCGGACTCAAGTGTACCTGAGTATACACGGAAGAACGTTAATTTACCTACATAAGGGTCAGTCATGATTTTGAATGCAAGCGCTGAGAATGGAGCTTCATCGCTTGATTCACGAGTTACTTGCTCATCGCTGTCTGGAACAACACCTTGGATCGCCGGTACATCAATCGGCGCTGGAAGGTAGTCGATAACAGCATCAAGCATCGGCTGAACGCCTTTATTTTTGAAGGCAGAACCACAAGTAACCGGGAAGAACTTAACGCTGATTGTCGCTTGGCGAATCGCAGCTTTCAATTCTTCAACCGATACTTCTTCGCCCTCTAGATATTTCATCATAAGTTCTTCATCAAAGTCAGCAACCGCTTCGATTAGTTGACCGCGAAGTTCTTCAGCTTGCTCGGCAAATTCAGCCGGGAAGCCTTCAGTGATTTCAATATCTGTTCCAAGGTCATTCGTATAAATGTATGTTTTCTTCTCAACAAGGTCGATGATACCACGGAAGTTGTCCTCCGCACCGATCGGTAATTGGATCGGATGCGCATTCGCTTGCAAACGCTCATGCAGCGTGCGTACAGAATAGAGGAAATCTGCACCCGTCTTGTCCATCTTATTGACGAACACGATACGTGGTACACCGTATGTCGTAGCTTGACGCCATACTGTTTCCGTTTGCGGTTCTACACCAGACTGGGCATCAAGAACACCAACAGCTCCATCAAGAACACGCAGGGAACGTTCTACTTCAACAGTGAAGTCTACGTGACCCGGTGTGTCAATAATGTTTACACGGTGACCTTTCCATTGAGCAGTCGTGGCTGCCGAAGTGATCGTAATACCACGCTCCTGCTCTTGTTCCATCCAGTCCATTTGTGAAGCACCTTCGTGCGTTTCACCAATCTTATGAACGCGGCCTGTATAAAACAGGATACGCTCAGTGGTCGTCGTTTTACCAGCATCAATGTGTGCCATGATACCAATATTACGAGTCTTGGCTAAGGGGAATTCGCGTCCCATGCAAGTACTAGCCCCTTTCTCATGTTAGAGATTTGGCAAAGCAAAGCGGATAAGTATCCGCCTTGCATCCTACCAGCGGTAGTGAGCAAACGCTTTGTTTGCTTCCGCCATTTTATGTGTGTCTTCACGCTTTTTCACGGCTGCTCCAGTGCTATTGGCAGCATCCAAGATTTCACCTGCAAGACGTTCTTCCATTGTTTTCTCACCGCGTTTGCGGGAGTACTCCACTAACCAGCGAAGTCCAAGTGTAGTACGGCGTTCCGGACGAACTTCAACCGGAACCTGGTAGTTTGCACCACCTACACGACGAGCACGAACTTCAAGAACCGGCATGATGTTTTTCATCGCTTCTTCAAACACTTCCATTGCATCACGGCCAGAACGTTGTTGAACAAGATTGAAAGCATCATACAGGATGCGCTGAGAAACTCCGCGCTTACCGTCAATCATCATACGATTGATCAGGCGAGTTACTAATTTGCTATTGTAAATCGGGTCAGGTAATACATCACGACGAGGTACTGGGCCTTTACGTGGCATTCGTTTCCCCTCCTTTGCCTTTAAGTTTTTACGTATGTCTTACATCGCTTGAAGCAGATTATGCTTTCGGCGCTTTCGGACGTTTTGTACCGTATTTAGAACGGGACTGGTTGCGGTTTTGTACACCTGCTGTATCCAGAGCACCACGTACGATTTTGTAGCGTACACCTGGTAAGTCTTTAACACGGCCTCCACGAATAAGAACAACACTATGTTCTTGCAAGTTGTGACCGATACCCGGGATATACGCTGTAACCTCAATGCCGTTTGTTAAACGTACACGAGCGTATTTACGAAGCGCGGAGTTCGGTTTTTTCGGAGTCATTGTACCTACACGAGTACATACACCACGCTTTTGTGGAGAATTCGTGTCTGTTAACTCCTTCTTCATGCTGTTGTAGCCTTTTCCGAGAGCCGGAGATTTAGATTTATAAACCTTCTTTTCGCGACCTTTGCGCACGAGCTGGTTAATTGTTGGCATGCGTCGCACCTCCTTCCAATGTTACACGTGAATTTAAGACCACAGGTCCTGGTGGTTCATTGATAGGCAAACGAAAAGTTTTTGCTCCCGGAAGCCACTTCCTGAAGAAGGGCCCCCGGGAATAAGCAAAAACGTAAGTTAAGTTGCATATTATACTTTTAAACCAACCACTGCAGCTCCTACATCGATCCCGCATGCCTTGCCGAGTCGGTGCATCGAATCAACATAGTGAACCGGCAGACCTTTATCTTGGCATAGTGAAATAACCTTACCGGTTAATCGGGCGTCCGCATCCTTGGCCACAATCACTTCGGATATTTGTCCGAGCTCAATGGCACGTGAGGTTTGCTTAGCACCAATCACAGTTGCTTTAGCCTGTTCCACTTTTTCATAAGACATTTTCATATCCTCCAAAGCAGTATTAGGCACACTCAGATATCATATCACCTTCGACAATTTGTGTCAACAAGTTTTATTCATTATTTCTCTAGTATAACATCTTCCAGTTGACTTTCTGTAAAGGCTGCTTCAGAAGCTTCCTCGGCTGGCATCAGTTCATGCTCCAGAGAAATATTGCGGTAACGGTTCATACCTGTACCTGCAGGCACCAATTTACCTATGATAACATTCTCTTTCAAGCCTAACAAGCGGTCAACTTTTCCTTTAATTGCAGCATCCGTCAGGACACGTGTTGTCTCCTGGAATGATGCCGCAGACAAGAAGGAATCTGTTTCAAGAGATGCTTTGGTAATACCCAACAGCACCGGACGGGCTACGGCAGGCTGTTTACCTTCCCACAGCGTCTTCTTATTGGCTTCTTCGAACTCGTGAATTTCTACATAAGATCCTGGAAGAAGATCGGTATCTCCGTTATCAACCACACGAACTTTGCGCAGCATCTGACGGATCATAACTTCCACGTGCTTATCGTTAATTTCTACCCCCTGCATACGGTATACTTTCTGTACTTCCTGCAGGATATAGTATTGAACGCCTCGCATACCACGAATTTTCAGCATCTCTTTCGGGTCAATAGAACCTTCAGTCAATTCCTCACCAATATCGACTCTGCTGCCGACGCTTACTTTCAGACGGGAACCGTAAGGAATTGGATATACCTTGTTCTCGGTTTCACCGCGAATCTCGACTTCACGGCGATCTTTACCCTCACGAATATCGATAACTTCCCCTTCGATCTCGGTGATAACCGCCTGGCCTTTCGGATTCCGAGCTTCAAACAGCTCCTGAATACGCGGTAGACCTTGTGTAATATCATCCCCGGCAACCCCACCAGTATGGAACGTACGCATCGTCAACTGTGTACCTGGTTCCCCGATGGATTGCGCAGCGATAATACCAACTGCTTCCCCAATATCAACTTTTTTACCTGTAGCCAAATTACGACCATAGCATTTTTTACATACGCCATGCTGCGTCCGGCAACCAATAACGGAGCGAATATTCACTTCCGTAATACCCGCGGCCATGATTTCATCGGCAATACTCTCATCGATAAGCTCATTGCGACCCACGATGATTTCACCTGTCTCTGGATGACGTACTGTCTGGAAGGAATAACGGCCGACAATACGATCATACAGATCCTCAATGATTTCTTTTCCGTCGCGCAGTGCTCCTGCCTTAACGCCTTTATCCGTACCGCAGTCTTCCTCGCGCACGATAACATCCTGCGCAACGTCAACAAGGCGGCGGGTAAGATAACCAGAGTCCGCAGTACGAAGGGCCGTATCTGCCAGACCTTTCCGCGCACCATGCGTGGAAATAAAGTATTCCAATACGGTCAGACCTTCACGGAAGTTGGATTTAATCGGAAGCTCAATAATACGTCCAGATGGATTTGCCATCAGACCGCGCATACCGGCAAGCTGGGTAATCTGCGATACGTTACCACGGGCACCGGATGTCGCCATCATGTTAATGGCGTTGAATTTATCGAGTGAAGCCATGAGCACCTTGGTTACATCATCCTTCGCTTTACTCCAGATGCTAATAACCCGGTCATAGCGCTCGTTTTCCGTAATCAAACCACGACGGTATTGCTGCAATACCTTCTGTACTTGCTCGTCAGCATTTGAAAGGATTTCTTGCTTCTCGTCCGGTGTTTTAATATCGGCAACCGCAACAGTGATACCCGCCTTGGTCGAATACTTAAAGCCATTCGCCTTAATCCGGTCAAGAATAACTGATGTTTGTGTTGTTCCAAAACGACGGAAACACTCAGAGATGATTGTACCTAGATATCCCTTCTTTACAGCTTCCTGCTCAGGAAGCTGTTCCAGGAATTCTTTTACATTCGTACCTTTTTCAAAGATAAAGAACCTATCAGGAACATTCTTCTGCAGATTTGCTTTCGTCGGCTCATTGATAAACGGCAGTTCCGGCGGGAAAATTTCATTAAAAATAAGCTTCCCAACTGTTGTCACCATCAATGGAGCCTCCGCCTGTTTCGGCGTAAAGGACGTTTTGTTCAAGCTCTTCGGCGGAATAGCAATGCGGGCATGAAGCGTAATATGTTCGTTCGCATACGCCGCAATCGCCTGATTCGGATTAGAGAACACACAGCCTTCGCCTTTGGCTGCCTTGTTCTCCATCGTCAAGTAATACGTACCAAGCACCATATCCTGCGAAGGCGTAACAACAGGCTTTCCATCTTTCGGGTTCAAGATGTTCTGCGCTGCCAGCATCAAGATGCGAGCTTCCGCTTGCGCTTCTGCTGACAGCGGAACGTGTACAGCCATCTGGTCACCGTCAAAGTCAGCATTATATGCCGTACATACGAGCGGATGCAGACGGATCGCGCGGCCTTCAACCAGCGTCGGTTCGAATGCCTGAATTCCCAGTCTATGCAGTGTAGGGGCGCGGTTTAAAAGAACTGGATGTTCTTTAATAACATCCTCTAGAACATCCCATACTTCTGGATGCACGCGCTCTACTTTGCGTTTTGCAGATTTAATATTGTGAGCCAGCCCTTTGCTGACAAGTTCTTTCATTACAAAAGGTTTAAACAGTTCCAGTGCCATCTCTTTCGGCAAACCGCATTGGTACATTTTCAAGTGTGGCCCTACAACGATAACAGAACGTCCGGAGTAGTCAACACGTTTACCAAGCAGGTTTTGACGGAAACGTCCCTGCTTACCTTTCAACATATGGCTAAGAGATTTCAATGGACGGTTCCCTGGTCCAGTAACCGGACGGCCACGACGGCCGTTGTCAATAAGAGCATCTACCGCTTCCTGCAACATGCGCTTCTCATTCTGCACGATGATATCCGGTGCCCCCAGATCCAGCAGACGCTTCAGCCGATTGTTCCGGTTAATTACACGGCGGTACAAATCATTCAGGTCGGACGTCGCAAAACGACCGCCATCCAGTTGTACCATCGGACGAAGCTCTGGTGGAATAACCGGTAGTACGTCAAGCACCATCCAATCTGGATTGTTGCCTGAATTGCGGAATGCCTCCAGTACTTCCAAGCGCTTGATCACACGGTTCCGACGTTGTCCTTGTGCTGACTTTAACTCTTCTTTTAGGTAATCGACCTCTTTATCTAGGTCAATTTCTGCAAGCAGGCGTTTAATTGCTTCCGCACCCATGGAAGCTGTAAAAGAGGCACCGTACTTCTCGCGGTAGTTACGGTATTCCTTCTCAGACAGCAGCTGTTTTTTCTCCAGCGGCGTCTCGCCCGGATCGACAACTACATACGATGCAAAATAAATAACCTCTTCCAGAGAACGCGGAGACATGTCAAGCACAAGTCCCATACGGCTTGGAATTCCTTTGAAATACCAGATGTGAGAGACCGGGGCAGCCAACTCAATGTGCCCCATGCGCTCCCGGCGTACTTTCGCGCGGGTGACTTCAACCCCACAGCGATCGCAGACTACGCCTTTATAACGAACACGCTTGTACTTTCCGCAATGACATTCCCAGTCCTTTGTCGGTCCAAAAATTTTCTCGCAGAACAAGCCTTCTTTTTCCGGCTTTAAGGTCCGGTAGTTAATGGTTTCCGGTTTCTTGACCTCACCGTAAGACCAGGAACGAATCTTATCGGGTGATGCGAGGCCAATTTTCATATACTCAAAATTATTCACATCTAACAAGGCGCATACCTCCCATTACTTCCCGGTTTCATCCTTTACTCTTCGGTGCCGCTGATGTTCAGGTGTAGCTTTTCTCCAGATGTATCATCATCTTCATCCGTATCACGCATCTCGATTTCTTGCTCATCTTCAGAGAGGATTTTCACGTCCATACCTAAACTTTGCAGCTCTTTAATCAATACTTTAAAGGATTCCGGTACACCAGGTTCCGGTACATTTTCTCCTTTAACAATAGACTCGTATGTTTTCACACGACCTACGACGTCATCCGACTTGACAGTAAGAATTTCCTGGAGCGTATAAGCCGCGCCGTATGCTTCGAGCGCCCATACCTCCATCTCCCCGAAGCGCTGACCGCCAAACTGGGCTTTACCGCCGAGCGGCTGCTGGGTAACGAGAGAGTACGGTCCTGTAGAACGGGCGTGGATTTTATCATCTACCATATGCGCCAGTTTAATCATATACATAACGCCTACGGTTACCGTACGGTCGAATGGTTCACCCGTACGTCCATCATACAGAAGCGTCTT
This sequence comes from Aneurinibacillus aneurinilyticus ATCC 12856, assembly GCF_000466385.1. Taxonomy (GTDB): domain Bacteria; phylum Bacillota; class Bacilli; order Aneurinibacillales; family Aneurinibacillaceae; genus Aneurinibacillus; species Aneurinibacillus aneurinilyticus. Next base: position 36,577 of record NZ_KE952873.1, on the reverse strand, counting down.
ACCTGTACGGCTTAGGCCTGCTTCTTCAAGCGTATCGAATACATCATCTTCCGTCGCCCCATCGAATACAGGGGTAGCGATATGAATGCCAAGCGACTTGGCCGCCATACCTAGATGAACTTCCAGAGCCTGACCGATGTTCATACGAGACGGTACACCGAGCGGATTCAACACAACTTGAACAGGCGTACCATCCGGCAGGAAAGGCATATCCTCTTCCGGAAGAACACGGGCAATAACACCTTTGTTACCGTGGCGTCCGGCCATCTTATCCCCTACGGAGATTTTGCGTTTTTGTGCAATATACACACGCACGAGCTGGTTTACACCCGGCGGCAATTCATCGCCATTCTCACGGGTAAAGACTTTCACATCGACAACGATACCGGAGCCACCATGTGGCACGCGCAAGGATGTATCACGTACTTCACGCGCTTTCTCACCAAAAATGGCATGCAACAGACGTTCTTCTGCAGTCAGTTCAGTTACCCCTTTTGGTGTAACTTTACCTACTAGAATATCGCCATCCTTAATCTCAGCACCAATACGGATAATTCCACGCTCGTCAAGGTTACGTAGCGCGTCTTCCCCAACGTTCGGAATATCTCGTGTAATCTCTTCCGGACCGAGTTTTGTGTCACGGGCTTCCGCTTCATATTCTTCGATATGAATCGATGTATATACATCTTCTTTTACGAGTTTTTCACTTAATAGAATGGCATCCTCGTAGTTGTAACCTTCCCAGGTCATAAATGCGACGACAACATTGCGTCCAAGAGCAAGTTCACCTTTTTCCGTCGAAGGACCATCAGCGATAATATCTCCTGGTTTCACCACGTCGCCCCGCTTGATAATCGGACGCTGGTTAATGCATGTTCCCTGATTGGAACGTTCAAATTTATGCAGCTTATATTTGTCGATATCACCCATAATCGTGCGGCCGTCTACTTCCTCTTGACGGCGTACCCAGATCTCGCGAGCAGTTACACGCTCAACAACACCCGGACGGCGCACAACCGTAGCTACCCCGGAGTCCTTGGCTGCTGTATGCTCCATACCTGTACCGATAAACGGAGCTTCTGGCACAAGCAAAGGTACAGCCTGACGCTGCATGTTCGCACCCATCAGGGCACGGTTGGCGTCATCGTTCTCCAGGAACGGAATCATTGCAGTCGCGACTGACACGACCTGTTTCGGCGATACGTCCATATAGTCAACTTTATCGCGTGGCACAGTAACGATTTCACCTTTACGGCGGCAGATAACCATCTCATTCTCGAACTGGCTGTCTTCCGTTAGAGGTGCATTAGCCTGTGCTATGTTGTATACGTCCTCTTCGTCCGCAGTCAAATATTCAATCTCCATCGTTACGCGATTCGTTTCCGGATCGATTTTGCGACGCGGCGTTTCGATAAAGCCGTATTCATTAATACGCGCATATGAGGACAAGGAGTTAATCAGACCGATGTTCGGTCCCTCCGGCGTCTCAATCGGACACATACGTCCATAGTGCGAATGGTGAACGTCGCGAACTTCAAAGCCCGCGCGCTCGCGGGTCAAGCCCCCTGGTCCGAGCGCAGACAGGCGACGTTTATGCGTAAGCTCTGCCAGCGGATTCGTTTGATCCATGAACTGGGATAATTGGGAGCTGCCAAAGAACTCTTTGATCGCCGCGATAACCGGACGAATGTTAATAAGAGCCTGTGGCGTAATTGCATTCGCATCCTGGATGGACATACGCTCGCGTACTACACGCTCCATACGGGACAAACCAATACGGAACTGGTTCTGAAGTAATTCACCTACAGAACGCAGGCGACGGTTACCCAGATGGTCGATATCATCCGTTGTGCCGATACCATGTAACAGATTAATAAAATAGTTGATAGAAGAGATAATATCAGCCGGCGTAATATGTTTAATCTTCTTGTCGATTACACCATTTGACGTAACTTTAATTACTTTTCCGTCTTCTGTCGGCGAGAAAATATTAATAGACTGCAGACGAATATCTTCTTCCAACACACCACCACGAGGTTTTACGGTTACATAACCGACGTTGTTTTCGAGGTATGGCATAATGCGATCAAGTAGACGGCGATCAAGCATTTGACCTGCTTCCGCAATAATCTCGCCTGTCTCTGTATCAATTAGCGTTTCAGCGAGACGCTGATTGAATAATCTATTCTTAATATGAAGCTTTTTATTAATCTTGTAACGTCCTACATTTGCCAGGTCATAGCGCTTCGGATCGAAGAAGCGGGAGATTAGCAAGCTTTTTGCATTCTCAACCGTTGGTGGCTCACCCGGACGTAGTCTTTCATAGATTTCAATAAGTGCTTTTTCAGTTGATTCTGTGTTGTCTTTTTCTAACGTATTTCTGATGTATTCATCTTCACCAAGCAAGCTTAGAATCTCCGCATCGGTTCCGAATCCTAACGCACGCAAAAGAACCGTAACGGGGATCTTCCTTGTACGGTCGATACGAACATAGATAATATCCTTCGCGTCGGTTTCAAGTTCAAGCCATGCGCCTCGGTTTGGAATCACAGTTGCAGCATAAGCTTGCTTACCATTCTTATCTACTTTTGTGCTGAAATAAACGCTAGGAGAACGAACAAGCTGACTGACAATAACCCTCTCAGCTCCATTGATAATGAAAGTACCCGTCTCTGTCATAAGCGGGAAATCACCCATGAATACTTCCTGTTCCTTGACTTCTCCCGTTTCCTTGTTGATGAGACGGACTTTCACCCGCAGCGGGGCAGCAAACGTTACATCTCGTTCTTTTGATTCATCGACAGAGTACTTAGGTTCTCCTAAACTATAATCAATAAATTCAAGAACAAGATTACCCGTGAAATCCTGAATCGGAGAAATATCATGGAACATCTCGCGCAGTCCCTCATCTAGGAACCACTGATACGATTTCTGTTGGATTTCAATCAGGTTAGGTAATTCCATTACCTCTTTAATCCTCGCGTAGCTGCGACGCTGGCGATGACGTCCACACTGAATTAGATGACCTGCCAACTTATTCACCTCTCAAACCGAGTTTTTGCACAAAAAAGAACAAAGTCTCCCTCTATTTTAGAGAAGACTTTATTATTAATTTGAAGAGCCGGATGGTAATATTACCCCAGTATTCCCCTGACGCAATATTCTCATACTTACTTCATAAACCTTCCTTTCTTCAGACAAAAAAAAGGTTGACATTTTATGCAATTCCCACTTACTCGTTCACATATTCAGTGGCATTAAATAACGATATCACATTCAAAATATAATGTCAACTTAAGAATTTATTGCCTGAAAGATGAAGTACCCTTTCTTTTTTGCGACTTCCCGTACTTCAGAATATAATTCTTGCAGTTTTACGAGCGCAGAAGGCGCCCCCTGCTTTTTTTGAATAACAATCCATAGACTTCCACCAGGCGCAAGAAAATTCACCGCATCTTCGAAAATACCATGAACAATTTGCTTTCCGGCTCGAATCGGTGGATTGGTCAGAATAACATCAAATTTCTGTTCAGGAGGAACAGAAGAAAATCGATCACTGACAATTGCCTCCGCATTCAAAATCCCATTCACGGCGAGATTTCGATTTGCAAGCGACACGGCCCTTTCATTTATATCCAACATCATTACACGCCCGGACGGTGTAAGCGATGCGGCGGTCATTCCAATCGGACCATACCCGCAGCCCACATCGAGAACGTTCATCCCATCTTCGATTTCCATCGTCTCGATTAAGAGCACGCTGCCGAAATCAATGCGATTTTTCGAGAAAACACCGCGATCGGTAATAAAACGAAACTCTCTGCCTCGCAAATCGAACGTAAAAGTCTGTTCCATGCTGTCGGCTCCGGGTTGATTCGTATAGTAATGTTCCATCCGCGTCACCTCATGTTAGATTAGTTGGAAATAAAAAAGTTAAAAATTAGACTCCAGTAAAAATGAAGAAAACAAAGCTTTTTTCATCATTCCAATCTCTTACTTTTCTATTTCCTTTTTTCTAAAATAAAGCCCGGCGTATCAATACGCCGGGCTTTATGGAAGTAGTTAGAAAACTACTTAAGTTCAACAGATGCGCCAGCTTCTTCAAGCTTAGCTTTGATTTGCTCGGCTTCTTCTTTAGCAACGCCTTCTTTAACGTTAGCAGGAGCGCCATCAACCATAGCTTTCGCTTCTTTCAGGCCAAGACCTGTGATTTCGCGAACAACTTTGATAACGTTGATTTTAGAAGCACCAGCGCTTGCAAGAACAACTGTGAATTCACTTTGCTCAGCTTCAGCGCCACCACCAGCAGCGCCACCCATAACTGCTACCGGAGCAGCTGCAGTTACGCCAAATTCTTCTTCGATTGCTTTAACAAGATCGTTCAGTTCAAGAACGGACATTTCTTTGATCGCTTCAATGATTTGTTCTTTACTCATTGTGTTATCCTCCTAACAAATTATTAGATTAGGCTTCTTGGCCTTCTTTTTGATCACCGACAGCTTTAACAGCAAGCGCGAAGTTGCGCATAGGTGCCTGAAGCACACTAAGCAACATAGAGAGTAGGCCTTCGCGATTCGGCAGGCTAGCAATTGCCTTCACTTCATCAACGGAAAGCACTTTGCCTTCCATTACGCCACCCTTGATTTCAAGAGCTTCGTTTGCTTTTGCGAAATCAGAGAGAACTTTTGCAGCAGCGATTTCGTCTGCGCTGCTGAATGCGATGGCTGTAGGACCAGTCAAAGCCGCATCAAGTTCGCTTAAGCCAGCTTCAGCAGTCGCACGGCGAGTCATCGTATTTTTGTATACTTTGAACTCTACGCCTGCTTCGCGGCACTTCTTACGCAGTTCAGTTACTTGAGCTACGTTCAGTCCACGATAATCAGTTACGACTGTGCCTTTGCTGTTTTGAAGCTTCTCAACGATTTCATTAACGATTTGAACTTTCTCTTCACGTACGGACATGTTTGCACCTCCTGTAGCATGAGACTTTTATAATGAAAAAAGCCCACGCAGACATGCGAAGGCTTCGGATATATCATTCAATATCTTCGTCAGCACCTCGGAAGGGTATTAAGCCAAGGTAAACCCAGGCACCTTCTGTCTACGGTAACGGCATATTCATTTATCAACAAAAGACATTCTATCAGCTTTAAGAACCGATGTCAAGAAATTATTTTGTAGGAACAGCAACTTTTACACCAGGGCCCATTGTGGAGCTTACGGTGATATTTTTCATGTATGTTCCTTTTGCAGCAGCCGGCTTTGCTTTTTGCAAAGTTTCGATCAGCGTGCTCAAGTTATCAGCAAGCTTGCCTACTTCGAAAGATACTTTTCCGATTGGAGCGTGGATATTACCCGCTTTATCAGTACGGTATTCGATTTTACCTGCTTTAATTTCTTTTACCGCTTTCTCAACTTCGAATGTTACTGTGCCAGTTTTCGGATTTGGCATTAAGCCTTTTGGTCCGAGCACTCGGCCAAGTTTACCTACAGTACCCATCATGTCTGGTGTTGCAACAACTACATCGAACTCAAACCAACCTTGTTGGATTTTGTTCACGTACTCTTCGTCACCTACATAATCCGCACCTGCAGCTTCAGCTTCTTTTGCTTTTTCACCTTTAGCGAATACAAGCACACGCTGAGTTTTACCAGTACCATGCGGAAGTACGACAGCACCGCGGATTTGTTGATCGTTTTTGCGCGGATCAACGCCAAGGCGGAATGCTACTTCTACAGTTTCATCAAATTTAGCTTTCGAAGCTTTTTTTACAAGTTCGAGAGCTTCGCTGATTTCATAAGCAACATTACGATCAATCAGCTTTGTAGCTTCTAAGTAATTTTTACCCTTTTTCGCCACGTTAATTTCCTCCTTAATTGTGGTTTTAACGGTTGTGCCTCCCACGAAACAGGGCTGCGCGTCGACGGAATAACCCGTACCTACACAACCCTGCGGCAGAAACGTGTTTGGTTAGCCAGCCAATTAGTCAACGATTGTGATACCCATGCTACGGGCAGTACCTTCTACCATACGCATAGCAGCCTCAACGTCTGCAGCGTTCAAATCAGGCATTTTTGTTTCAGCGATTTCGCGAACTTTATCGCGTTTCACAGTCGCAACTTTTGTTTTATTCGGTACAGCGGAACCGGACTCAATTCCAGCAGCTTTCTTCAGCAGAACGGCAGCTGGCGGAGTTTTTGTAATAAATGTAAAGGAACGGTCTTCAAATACCGTAATTTCAACAGGAATAATAAGACCTGCTTGTTCTTGTGTACGAGCATTGAATTCTTTACAGAATCCCATGATGTTCACACCTGCTTGACCAAGAGCCGGACCAACCGGTGGTGCCGGATTCGCTTTACCTGCAGGAATTTGAAGTTTAACAACCTTGATAACTTTTTTAGCCATGTGGTACACCTCCTAAAGACAATAACTCTATAACTTAGCCACTTGAGCAAAGTCCAGCTCAACTGGCGTTTCGCGTCCAAACATATCAACCAATACCTTGACCTTGCGCTTGTCCAGTTGGATTTCCTCTACGGAACCAACCATATTGGCGAACGGGCCTTCCTTGACCTTCACCATTTCCTTTAATTCAAAGTTGACGCGCTGCACGGATTCCTCCATGCCCATCTGTTTCATGATGGCAGTCACTTCTTCAGGAAGTAAAGGAGTCGGTTTTGAGCCTGCACCTGCAGAACCAACGAATCCGGTCACACCCGGCGTGTTCCGTACCACATACCAAGAATCGTCAGTCATGACCATCTCGACGAGCACGTAACCCGGAAAAACCTTCTTCGTTACGACTTTTTTCTTGCCGTCGCGTTCTTCGGTTTCATCTTCGGTAGGAATGAGCACGCGGAAGATTTTATCTTCCATTCCCATTGATTCTACGCGCTTTTCCAGGTTTGTTTTAACCTTATTCTCATATCCAGAATAAGTGTGAACTACATACCAGCGTTTTTCCATGATTCGAGGACAAACAGGTGTCCTAACCCCCCCATCATTATTTCCCTGTCTTCAAAATGAGTTCAAGGAGCTGGGAAATTCCTAAATCGATTACTGCGAAGAAGATTGCGATGAGCGTCACAGTTACCAGTACAACTGTCGTATAGGAAACGAGCTCCTTACGTGTTGGCCAGGTCACTTTTTTCAGTTCGGTCCAGGCTTCCTTCAAAAAGGCCGGTCCGCGTTTGAGTTTATCTACAAAACTCATAACGCACCTCCAATAAAATTGGACTCTGACACTGCATTAACGAGTTTCACGATGAAGAGTATGATCATTGCAGAATTTGCAATACTTCTTCATCTCGATGCGTTCCGTTTGCTTACGTTTGTTTTTCGTTGTGGTATAGTTGCGTTGTTTGCACTCGGTGCACGCTAACGTTACAGTTACCCGCATGATGTTACACCTCCCACATTATTGGCTATGTACTAGCCTTTCATAGTTAATTTGCATCAAGTAAAACCGTGTGTTTTCACACGGCTACCTCAAATACTTTATCACAGCGTAAAATAGGTGTCAAATAAAAGTTTTGACAATTACTTCTCCATTTTGAAACGTGCTACCAGACTTTCCATTTGATCAGACAGACGTCCCATCGCCGCCGCATCATGCGATAACTGCTGGGCTGCTGCCGCTTGCTGTTCGCTCACTGCAGCTACTTCCTGTGAACCGGCAGATGCTTCCTCGGTAATTGCGGATACATGCTCCATCTCTGCTGATACTTTACGTGCGCTTTCCTCTGCCATTTTAATAGAGGAAGTAATGCGCTCGCTCTTCTCGCCTACCAGATTAATATGCTCATGAATTTTAGCGAATGAATCACCCGTATGCCGTACCATCTCCTGGCCTTCTACAATCACATCATGACCGCGCAAAATCGAGTCGATTGCTTCATGGGTTTCCCGCTTATTTTCCTGAACAATACGCGAGATGTTGTTTGCTGCTTTGTCCGTTTCTTCAGCAAGCTTGCGAACCTCATCCGCCACTACCGCAAAGCCCCGTCCAGCTTCTCCTGCACGCGCCGCCTCAATACTGGCATTAAGTGCAAGAAGATTCGTCTGCGATGCAATACCTGTAATCAAACTAACAATCTCGCCGATTTCTTCGGAACGATTACCAAGTTTGTGCACAACCGAAGACGCATCATCTACCATACGTTGGATTTCCTCCATTTTATAAACAGCGGTTCGTACCGCCTGTTCCCCTTCTTTTGTCAGTGCATTCGTGATGACAAACGTTTGGTTCATCTCGTCAGCATACGCAGAAATCTGCTGTAGGTTTTCGTTAACCAATGCGACTCCCATGTGGGCAGACTGAGTGGAATGGGCAATCGTGCCGGCACCTTCCGCCAAATCATTAATGGTCACTGCCACCTGCTCAGCTGAAGCGGTCGTCTCCCGGCTTGCTAATGTCAGAACCTCCGAAGATTGCCTCATTTTTCGGGATGCTTCTTTAATTTCAAGCAATAGCATGTGGACGCTCTCCACCATCTGATTGAAATTTTGACTGAGTACACCTACTTCATCTTTACTGCGATTGGGCGTTTTCACAGTTAAGTCACCCTTAGCAATCATCGCCGTCAATTCGCTCAAATGACGAATCGGTCGTACAAAATGAGAGGAGAATAAAATAAGAATGATTACTGAAAAAACAAGAACCACACTGGCAGTTACAAATGAGAGTTTCGCCAAATAATCCAATTGACTCGATGCCTCTTTGACCGGAGCTGTAATCGCAACTACCCAGCCTGTAGCTGGTACCTTGGAGAAGAAAGCATACTTATCTACACCTTTGTACGCATACCGTTTATATCCAGTTTTACCAGTGGAAGCTTCCTGAATACCTGCTGTAAGGGGGGGAATGTTTAACTTATACACATTTAACTTTAAAATTTCTTCCTGCTGCGGGTAGCTAATGACAAGACCATCCTTCTGTACCATGTATGCATATCCAGTTTGTCCGATTTTCTGACCAGCTACAATCTCGTTCATTGTGGTAATCGGAACTGTGGCACCCAGCATACCACTTAATTGCTTCTGTTGATTATAAATCGGACTGGCGATAACAACTACCAGCTTGCCGGAAGCACGAGAGATCAGAGGTTCCGAGATGGCATATGATTGTTCTTCAATTACCTTTTTGAAATACTCACGACTCCCCACGTCCACCTTTTGGCCGGCTGTCGTAAGCGCCTTTCCATGCAAATCAGCAATAAAAAACATCTCATATTCCTGGTATTCATTCATCTTGGATTTTAGATAGGAAAATTGCATCTCTTGGTTCATGCTTCGCATATCCATACTGGTTGCTATATTCGTTACACGGTCCCTCTGCTGCTGAAGCCAATCGTTTACTTTGTTACTTAACAAATCGAGCTGAATAAATGCTCTTTCCTGAAAATTGCTTTCCAGAAACTCTTTCGCTTTATTGTGATTAAGCCAGGCAACAAAAGAAAGCGCTATCACAATAAGCGGAACGATGACTCCTAATAGTTTAAACTTGAGACCTCTTGCCTTCATTCCCATCCCCCCTCTATTTATCTAACAGTTAATACCATTATACCATGATAAACGACTTATACATTATACCTAGTAAGAATTTTCATATTATTTGCGTCAATTTTTTGAATATGAAAAAACTCGCAAATACCCTTATTAGACCTTCACACTACGTGGCTCCACATCGGAAAAGCAACGTTCGACAACATCTTACGGCTTTTTCCTTCCTAACCATTCAAAAAAAAACAGGGCCTAGGCCCTGTTTTCCTTAACGTATTCTATTACACTTGGGAAACTTCACGAACTTCCAGATACTTCTCAAGCTTACGCTTTACACGTTGGAGAGCATTATCAATTGATTTGACATGACGGCTTAAATCAACCGCAATCTCTTGGTATGAACGACCGTCCAGATACAAAAGCAAGACCTGTTGCTCCAAATCGCTCAAAATCTCACTGATTTTATCTTCGATGTCATCGTACTCCTCCTGGTTGATAATCAGCTCTTCCGGGTCTGTCACTCGGGTACCGCAGATAATATCCAGCAAAGTACGATCTGAATCTTCATCATAGATGGGCTTGTCCAGCGAGACATAGGAATTAAGAGGAATATGTTTCTGTCGAGTGGCTGTCTTGATCGCAGTAATAATCTGGCGCGTGATACACAATTCAGCAAATGCTTTGAAGGAAGCCAGCTTATCTCCCTTAAAGTCCCGAATAGATTTGTACAGCCCAATCATACCTTCCTGCACAATATCCTCACGATCAGCACCGATTAAAAAATAAGAACGGGCTTTAGCACGAACAAAATTCCTATACTTGTTGATTAAGTATTCTAACGCGTCACCGTCACCTAACCGTACAAGATCCACGATGTCTTCATCGTATAGAGCTTCATAGCGGGTATGGTCTGCAGCCAAACATCATCCCTCCGACCTGCCGTTATGCATCAGATAAAACAATTATATATTATGTAACCTTCCCCAGTCAATAAACTCACTGATCTCCACGGCGCCATTTTTCGAATTTTTTTTAATTTCATCACTTAATTCAATGCCTCTACCCTTAGGTTGCTGTTTTGTTTCACGTACCTTCTCGGTAATATCACGATTTACCTGTTTCATCTCAAGCCATAACTCTCGTGCCGACTTGCGTAAAGCACCATAACCGAATGTCACTCTCTGCTCCGTATAATCAGAGGTCGCTACATAAATCTGGCGATGTCGATTGGACAACTCAAAAACAAGCCGTTCGATACACTCGTCCGCTGTTTCTTTCTCTTTCGTATAACGAATATCCAAGCGGTATTCACGCACTTTTCTGCCCGTACCTTTTACATTGTGCGCATCAAATACAACGATTACACGCGTTCCTGTGAAGCCCTGATAATCGGCAAGCCATCCGAGCAAATCATCCCGCGCTTCCTCCAGACTAATCTTCTTCTTCTCCTTCAGCCGCTTCCAATCCCCGATGACATTATAGCCATCTACAATCAATATTTCTTCCATGCCAATGCGCCCTTATTCAGCTAACGGATGACGCTGGCGGTACACTTCATACATGAGTAAAGCTCCGGCAACGGAGGCATTCAACGAGGTGACACGGCCAGCCATAGGTAATTTGACCGTAAAATCACACTTCTCTCGAATGAGTCGGCTCATTCCCTTACCTTCACTTCCAATAACAAGTGCAACTCCCATATCGAAGCGAGCCTGACGGAATTCTTCCGTGCCAGAGGCATCTGTTCCGACGACCCAAATGTTACGTTCCTTTAAATCTTCAATGGTACGGGCCAGATTCGTTACACGAGCGACCGGTACATACTCAATCGCTCCTGCTGACGCTTTAGCAACCGTAGAGGTCAATCCGGCTGCACGGCGTTTTGGTATGATAACGCCGTGCACTCCGGTGGCGTCTGCGGTACGAAGAATGGAACCTAAATTATGCGGATCTTCAACTTCGTCCAGAATAACGAGGAACGGTGGCTGTCCCGAAGCAGCGGCTTTAGCAAGAATGTCATCCAGCTCTGCATAGTCATACGCAGCAATGTACGCAAGAATTCCTTGATGGCTTTCTCCTTCCGCTGCCTGATCCAGCTTTTTGCGCGGAACAATCTGCACTGTTACCCCCGCTTCCTTTGCCAATGCCATTACCTGACCACTCACTCCCTTTTGGGAGCCTTCGGCGATCCATATTTTATTAATTGAACGTCCCGAGCGTAGCGCCTCGATAACAGGGTTTTTCCCAACGATATATTCACTCATGGCAAACTCCTTCTTCTATTCATTCGTCCTTTCAGCATGACCATTCTCTACCCATTCAAGCGCATATGTTAGAATTTCTTCTAACCTCTCGTCCTGTTCTGTTAAATATAAAAATCCGAGCAACGCTTCAAATCCTGTACTTAGTCGATACTCGGCAACTTGCGCATTCTTTGGCATGGTCGCTGATTTGGCGTTTCGTCCCCGCTTTAATACAGCCTGCTCTTCTTCAGTAAGCCGATCCCATATTCCTCCTACGATACTGGCCTGCGCTTTGGCTGAGACATAGCGTACGGCCGTACGCTGCAGCAGGTTCGGCTTCACCTCCCCTGCCGCAATTAGATGCTGGCGTACGCGTATCTCTAATACCGCATCACCCATATAGGCAAGTGCAAGCGCATTAAGCTGCCTTGGATCTCTAGTTAGTTTATCCCGCTTCATGTCCGCTCCTTTTTCAGGCTTATTTCCGGTGCCATCGCACGCCTTGAGGCGTATCCTCCAATATGATACCCAGCTCCTGCAATTGGTTGCGGATTTCATCAGCACGAGAGAAGTTCTTATCCTTGCGAGCCTGAATTCGTTCTTCAACCAGAGCGTTAATCTCTTCGTCAGAAGGCCCATCCGTTGATACATCAGCCTCTCCAAATGGAATACCCAGCACATCACCTAGCTCCGTAAAAAGCGTAAGGTACGCTTCCGCCAGTTCTTTCTTCAGCATATTCCCTGCCATAGATTGGTTGACTTCTCTTACAATATCGAACAATACCGTAATTGCGTCCGCTGTGTTGAAGTCATTATCCATCTCTTCAACAAATCGTTGCCGGTAGGAATCAATTTGCTGCATCTGCTCATCTGTCATTGCTTCGCTCTCTATGGAAGAGAGGTAGTGCTTGAGATTACGCACGGCTGTATCGATGCGCATAAAACTGTTCGTTGCCTGCTGTAACAGTTCGTCACTGAAGTTAATCGGGTTGCGATAATGCGCACTTAGCATGAAGAAGCGAACCACACGCGGGGCATATTTCTCTCGTACATCTTTTACCAGAATGAAATTACCGAGCGACTTGGACATTTTTTCGTTCTCAATATTGATATAGCCATTATGCATCCAATACCTTGCCATCGGATGCCCGGTTAAACATTCCGATTGCGCAATTTCATTCTCGTGGTGCGGAAAAGTAAGATCATGGCCTCCTCCATGAATATCGAACGTATCTCCAAGATATTTGTGTGACATCGCCGAGCATTCAATGTGCCAGCCCGGGCGCCCCTGGCCCCATGGGCTTTCCCAATAGATTTCACCTGGCTTCGCGCCTTTCCACAACACGAAATCAAGCGGATTTTCTTTCTTGTCATTCACTTCGATGCGTGCACCTGCTTGTAGTTCTTCAATGTTTTGGTGCGAAAGCTTGCCGTATTCCCGGAATGAAGCTGTACGAAAATACACATCGCCACCTGCTGCATACGCATGCCCTTTCTCGATTAAACCCTCGATAAACGAGATAATTTCCGGAATATGCTCCGTAACCTTCGGATGAATGTCAGCCTCTTTAATGCCCAGAGCACGAACATCCTCGATGAATGCCTTAATAAACGTCTCAGCTACCTTTCCGACGCTCATCCCGGTTTCTTCTGCTTTTTTTATGATTTTGTCATCCACGTCAGTAAAGTTCTGCACATACGTAACTTCATATCCCCGATAAGCGAAATAGCGACGCACTACGTCAAATACGATAGGCGGACGGGCATTTCCAATATGAATAAAATTATAGACTGTCGGACCGCACACGTATATCTTCACCTTGCCCGGTTCGAGCGGAATAAATTCTTCTTTTTTGCGCGTAAGCGTATTATATATTTTAATGGTGCTCATCAGATGGTCTACTCTCCTTCAACTGTTTTACTTCCTGTCTAAGTGTATCAATTTCACGCTGCATTGCGCGCATTACTTCCCCGATCGGATCAGGAAGATTAACCTGATCTAAATCCTGCTCTACTCGCATACCATTCTGTATCTTAATACGACCCGGTATGCCTACAACGGTGGAATTTGGAGGTACTTCCTGCAATACGACGGAACCCGCTCCAATTTTGGAGTTATCACCGATTTTCATCGAGCCGAGCACTTTGGCACCGGAGGCGATAAGAACATTATTGCCAATCGTTGGGTGGCGTTTTCCTTTTTCCTTTCCTGTTCCCCCCAGTGTTACGCCCTGATACAATGTAACATTATCACCTATTTCACACGTTTCCCCAATTACGACACCCATTCCATGGTCGATAAATAAACCTTTGCCGATTGTAGCGCCCGGGTGAATCTCAATTCCTGTCAACCATCGGCCGATTTGTGATACCATCCGGGCCAGCGTATAAAATTTCCCTTTCCATAAACGGTGGCTCAGGCGGTGAAACCATATCGCATGCAGCCCGGCATATGTCAGAATGACTTCAAGCGTGCTACGTGCGGCCGGATCGCGTTCCATTACTGCGCGGACATCTTCCCTTATCGTTTTAAACATCTTCTCACCCCTCCCTGCTATTTTCAAACAAAAAAAGCCTCCACAGCCTATACACGGCTGCAGAGGCGGCTAATGTCATCCGCGGTTCCACTCTGCTTCATTACGCTTCCTCCTATAAAAAAGCGTAACGCTCTTACATCCCGTAACGTGGGAATACGAGACACCCTACTGACAAAAAACAGCGTTCAGATGTCCGGCTCACGGATGCATTTCCGGAAACAGGAAGCAAAGCCGCTTTCAGCACGATACAGAGCATCTGTATCGGCGGCCTTCTCTGTTGTTTCCTTTTCATTCCGTACTTCTTCCGTTCCTTGCCGTTGCATATTTACTTTCTATCATTATTTTACAACATGATCATAATTATTGATTACATTCATTATACGCTGTACTACCGTTTCGCGTCCCAATAAGAACAGCGTCTCATTCAAATCACGTCCGTGTGTAAATCCAGTAACGGCTACACGAACCGGCATGAATAGCTTCTTGCCTTTATGACCGGTTGCTTTCTGTACGGATTTCAATGCACCTTTAATCGCGTCTGCACTGTATTCTTCAATGGAGGCTACTTCTTCATGAAAAGCTTTCATTACATCTTGTACCTGTTCTTCCGCAAGTACAGCTTTCGCTTCTTCATCATAGTTCACACCGTCTTCAAAGAACATAGCTGCCAGTTCCACGATTTGTGCCGCATACTCTAGTTGCTCCTGATACAAAGCTACCAATCTCTCTGCCCATTGGCGCTGTTGTTCACTCAATTCCCCTGGCAGCTGCCCTGCCTTTTGCATGTGCGGAATACAGAGCTCAGCAATACGCTCAGCTGGAGCTTGCTTAATATAGTGGTTATTCATCCAATTCAACTTATGAATATCAAAAATAGCTGGTGACTTCGAAACACGATTTAAGGAGAATTTCTCAATAAGTTCTTCACGTGTAAAAATCTCCTGCTCCTCTTCCGGCGACCAACCGAGAAGAACGAGAAAATTCATAAGAGCTTCAGGCAGATAGCCAAGGTCCCGATACTGTTCCATGAACTGAATCAAGGATTCGTCGCGCTTACTCATCTTCTTACCGTCTGGATTTAGAATTAATGCAACATGCGCAAACTCCGGGGCCTCAAATCCAAGCGCCTCATAAATCATCAACTGACGCGGCGTATTAGACAAGTGCTCTTCACCACGAATAACGTGCGTAATCTTCATAAGGGCATCATCGATTACAACCGCAAAGTTATATGTCGGAATCCCATCGGGACGACAAATAACGAAGTCGCCAATTCCGTCGGATTCGAACGTAACTTCGCCGCGAATATGATCATGTACAGTATATTGACGGTTCTCCAGCACACGGAAACGAATAGAGGCTTTGCGCCCCTCTGCCTCATAGGCCTGAATCTGTTCCGGAGTCAAATTGCGGCATGTTCCCGCATAGCGAGGTGTCTCTCCTCTCTCTTTCTGAGCTTCACGCTCCGCATTCAGCTCCTCTTCCGTACAGTAACAAGGATAGGCCTTTCTTTCCGCTACCAGTCGATCAATATAGCTGCGGTAAATATCCAATCTGTCCATCGAACGATACGGACCAACACCACCGTCCTTATCGATGCTTTCATCCCACTCTGTACCGAACCAGCGCAAACTTTCGATTAACTTTGCTTCAGCATCCTCCACATTACGTTTCTGGTCTGTGTCTTCAATACGCACGACAAAGTCACCGCCGTGGTGGCGGGCAAATAAATAGTTAAAAAGGGCTGAACGTGCCCCCCCAATATGTAAATGTCCAGTTGGACTCGGTGCAAACCGGACACGGATTCGTTTGGACATGACTTGCCACCATCCTTCTGTTTTTAGCTTTATCTATTATAATCCTACTTTTTGTAACAATACAACAGCCATCGCGGCGATTCCTTCGCCACGACCTGGAAAACCCAGATTTTCTGTCGTGGTGGCCTTTACATTAATTCTCTCCATCTCCGATTCAACACAAGAAGCAATCACTTCACGCATCGGATTAATGTACGGCGCCATCTTCGGCCGCTGGGCAATGATCGTCGCATCCACATTACCGATGGTGTATCCTTTTTCCTTAACAAGCTTCCATACGTCGCGTAACAGCAGCTGGCTGTCAGCATCTTTGAACGCATGATCCGTATCAGGAAAATGCTTACCGATATCACCCAATCCGAGCGCTCCCAAAATCGCATCGGTAATGGCATGCAGCAACACATCTGCATCCGAATGTCCTAGGAGCCCCTTCTCGTGTGGAATCTCTACGCCGCCGATAATTAACTTGCGCCCCTCTACCAGTTGATGAACATCAAAACCTTGTCCTACCCGAATCATTGCCCTTTCTCCTTTCTCCACCTCAAAATCGCCTCACCAAAAACAAGATCATCTGGTGTAGTGAGTTTAATATTCGTATATTCCCCTTCTACTACATGCACCGCCTGGCCCAGCCTTTCTATAAGGGAAGCATCATCCGTCCCAAGAAAGCCATCCTGCCGCGCCTGTTCATGTGCGGCAAGAATATCAGACAAAGCAAAAGCCTGTGGCGTTTGCACGGCCCACAAGCTTTGTCTTGGCGGTGTGTCCATCACAATTCCCGTCTCGTCTGTGCGTTTAATCGTATCTTTTACGGGTACGGCTAGAATCGCGGCCCGCTTTGAACGCACAGCATCGATCAGTCTCTCAAGCGTCAGGCGGGAAAGAAAAGGTCGCGCTCCATCATGGATAAGCACATAATCCGAAAAGCAAAGCGCCGTAAGGCCAAGATATACACTGTCCTGACGTTCTGCACCGCCCGGAATAACCCGGATATGCGGATACGAACTCAGCAGCTCCTTCGTGCGCTCTACGTCTTCTTCCGCCGCCACGACGACCATTTCTCTCACATATTCCAATTCGGCGAAAAGATCAAGTGTATGAAGCAGTACCGGCTTTTCCGCCAGCTCAATAAATTGCTTCTTGACTGAACCACCCATCCGCTTTCCCTGTCCTGCCGCTGCAATGACTACACCTATATTCACTTTCATCCACTCATTTCCTACAGCGCTTTTTCCATCAATTTCGGCTTCGCGAAGATCATGCGTCCTGCCGAAGTCTGCAACACACTCGTAACGATAACATCAACGAACGAACCGATATACTCTCGGCCATTTTCAACGACAATCATCGTACCGTCATCAAGATACGCTACACCCTGTCCATTTTCTTTTCCGTCTTTAATGACCTGTACATGCAATTCCTCACCCGGCAACACCACAGGCTTGACCGCATTTGCCAAATCGTTAATGTTTAAGACGGAAACACCTTGCAGCTCGCACACTTTATTCAAGTTAAAATCATTGGTAACGACTTTACCTTTCATTACCTTAGCAAGCTTAACAAGTTTGCTGTCCACTTCACTGATTTCCTCGAAGTCTTTGTCTGTAATGATAACCTTTACCTTTAATTCTTTCTGTATTTTATTGAGGATGTCAAGCCCGCGACGACCGCGGTTACGCTTCAACGCATCGGAAGAATCGGCAATATGTTGCAGTTCTTCAAGCACGAATTCAGGAATGACAAGCGCTCCTTCAATAAAACCCGTCTTGCATATGTCCGCAATCCGACCATCGATAATCACACTTGTATCAAGAATTTTATACTGTCCCTGGTTCGAATCTTGCTTCTCTTCCTTCTTCTTCTCGCCTTTAAATCGGCCGATCGAGAATGCCGACATAATCTCATCACGTTTACGCAGCCCTACCTGGAAGCCGATATAGCCGCACAACACGGAAATAAGCAGCGGGAGCAATTTCGCTACGATCGGGATGGGGATGCTATTAATAGGGAGAAAAAGTAAAAACGCTACAATAAGTCCAATAATAAGCCCCATAGCTCCAAATAATACATCCGTAATCGGAAGCTTAATTAGCGTCTCTTCACTGCGTTTGATGGTCTTTACAATATATTCTGTCGGCCAAGAGGCAAGCAGGAAGAACAGCACTGCCCCAAGCACCGCACCGATGTATTCCATACCCGGTACTTTCCCGATATCAATAAGCGAGTTCAGGAGTCCGAACAGGTCAGGACCGAACTGGTATCCTAAGCCTGCACCGACTAAGAGGAAAAACAACTGAATAATTCTTCTGACCATACATTCACCTCCTCAAAATCATTCATATTCCATTATAGTCATATCTACCAAATAAAAAACGATCGAAAACAAAAACACGACATTAAAAAAGCAAAAACTTTTCCTATCTGTTCTTACGTAAAAACAGCAGCAAAAGTTACAAAGAAAGAAAAGAGAAAAGCTTCTCTTAGAGAAGCTTTCCCCTCTAACTATTGACTACTTGCTCCAATAAGTGAGTCGCCTGCTCTTCATCAATATCCTTAACGAGCACCAGTTCGCTCAAAAGAATCTGCCGAGCATTATCCAGCATCTTCCTTTCACCTGTTGAAAGACCTTTCTCTTTCTCTCTGTGCATTAATTCACGAACAACGGCAGCGACTTGATAAATATCGCCCGTACGTATCTTCTCCATATTCCTACGATACCTGCGGTTCCAACTGATGCCTAAATCATCTTCTTCACGCCGCAAAATCTCCATAACCCGCTCAAGCGCATGCATATCAACAACCTGACGGATGCCCAGATTCGACACTTTTTCCATTGGGATCATGACCTGCATATTGCCGACTGGCATCTTCATAATATAGTACTGCTGTTTCTCACCAAGAATCTCCTTCTCTTCAATGGCTTCGATAATACCTGCACCATGCATCGGATAAACAATCTTATCGCCAATTCGAAACAACAAACCCACCCCCAACAGAGTATCCAACCTCACCATAGCATAGCACCTACTTTTTTGTCAAGTATTTAAAATTTATTATCATATCACACAAAAAAGAACCATGTCAACAAATATGTCAAATTAAATTTTCATTAATTTTTTGGACACATAAAAAAGACCGGAGCGCACTCCGGTCTTTTTTATGAATTGATAACTTCTTCTTCGGTTTTTTCGCAGCGGCGTTTCCTCACCATCCGGTCAACATTCTTCTTCACGCCATACAACGCGTAAAGCACAAGCGGAATAAATACAATCATCGGAAACTGTGAAGGGAAACGCACAGCAACGACTCCCACGATTACCATAATCAGCGGGGTCACCCAATATGCAGAACGCGGAATGCCGACCTTCTTAAAATTAGGGTACTTAATATTACTAATCATAAGATAAGAAAGACCAAGCATACTTAATACTAGATACACCGATGAAAACGCCTGATGATATAATGCGAGCGTCGCCAGTACACCCCCTGCGGCCGTAATCGGCAAACCTACAAAATAGCCTGTATTACCTCCGACTGCAGAATTAAAGCGAGCCAGACGCAATGCCCCACAAATCGGAAATAGTCCAGTCAACAGAATGCCTATCCATCCCATATCCTGAAGGATCACCACGTACATAATGAGCGCGGGCGCCACACCAAATGTAACAATATCCGAGAGCGAATCCAATTCTTTCCCGAAGTCACTCTGCGCATTTAACATGCGGGCCAGACGTCCATCCAATCCATCCAGTACCATTCCTATAATAACCATAATTGCTGCATAGCTTAAATATATAGGTTCATCGCGGAAAGCCAACAGCATTGCAATAACGCCCAAAAACAAATTGCCCATTGTAAATAAGTTCGGTATTATTCTCGCTATCATTTCAGCTCTTTTACCTCCCTGATACTGTTTCTCTACCGCCGAAACAGTCTCCCCTTGTCCGAAAGCAGAATGCATATAGATTTATTGGCTTCGGACAATTATTTTATTGTATGCCGAACTAGATATGTCTGTCAATGAACACCTGCTCCTGTATCCGTTTCAATCCCTCTTTGATAGCCCGGGCCCGTACTTCCCCGATTCCTTCCACTTCATCCAGTTCCTCAATGGTCGCCATCATAACTTGGGGCAAACTGGAAAATTCTTCGATAAGATTGCTAACAATAGAGCCTGGAAGACGCGGAATTTTACTAAGAATACGATAGCCGCGCGGAAAGACCGGCTCATCATTCAGATTTGCGCTTGGCAAGTAGCCGAGGGTTTTGAGAATATTAACCGGCTCGAGAAGCTCATCAGCGGATAGTTTATGCAGTTGTACAAGTACATCCTCCGGGTCGACCTCTTCACCTTGACGGCAATAATCTTTAATAAGCAGATAGGCATCGTCTTCGATATTCGATACAAGCTCTTCCATCTGCATGCTAATAAGACGGCCTTCTGTCCCTAGTTCATTAATATATTTAATAATTTCTGATTTAATGCGTAAAACCATCTCGATTCGCTGTACGACGAGTGCTACTTCATGCAGTGTCACCAGTTCTTCAAATTCTAGCGCACCCAGATTCGTCAACGCCTGATCCAATACGGATTTGTACTTTTCAAGCGTCTGAATCGCCTGGTTGGCCTTGGTTAGGATGACCCCGATATCTTTTAAGGAATATCGGTACGGCCCTCGATACAATGTAATTACATTGCGTCGCTGTGAAATGGAAATAACCAGTTGACCGGTCTGTCTGGCTACCCGCTCGGCCGTACGATGACGAATTCCCGTCTCTGTCGATGGAATAGCCGAATCCGGTATCAATTGCGTATTAGCATATAGAATTTTTTTTGCATCTTCGCTCAAAATAATAGCTCCATCCATTTTGGCCAGTTCATACAGGTGAGCAGGTGTTAAGTCACAATTGATCGAAAAGCCACCATCCACAATCGTTTGTACTGTAGGTGTATTACCAATAACGATAAGCGCACCCGTTTTCGCTCTAAGCACGTTCTCCAGACCTTCTCTAAACGGCGTTCCCGGCGAAACGAAACGCAGTACCTCACTAATAAATTGTTCACGCTTGTTGTCCGCTGCCATATTATCCTCCCAACGCTTCCCGCAACGCTTCCGATACTGTCTGCACACCAACAACTTCAAGGCCCCTCGGGTGCTCCCAGCCGGCTACATTCTTGGCGGGAATAATTACACGTTTGAATCCTAGTTTTTGTGCTTCTTTGACGCGTTGCTCTATACGGGAGACGCCCCGCACCTCTCCCGTTAGGCCCACTTCCCCAATGACTACATCATACGGATGAGTCTGTTTATCTCGAAAGCTGGATGCCAGGCTGACAGCTACGGCCAAATCAATTGCCGGCTCATCCAGGCGTACACCTCCCGCTACATTTACATACGCATCCTGGTTCTGCAAAAGTAGACCTACGCGCTTTTCCAGCACTGCCATGATCATAGCGATCCGGTTATGATCGACACCCGTTGCCATCCGTCGAGGTGTCGCAAATCCGGTCGGTGTAACAAGTGCTTGCATCTCCACCAGCACTGGACGCGTGCCTTCCATGCTAGCGACAACTGTGGAACCAGCTACGCCTAGCGAACGCTCGGACAGGAACATCTCCGATGGATTCGTCACTTCTTTTAATCCATCCTCCCCCATCTCGAAGATGCCGATTTCATTTGTAGAACCGAACCGGTTTTTTACAGCGCGCAGAATACGATACGTATTATGGCGCTCTCCTTCAAAATACAACACTGAGTCCACCATATGTTCCAGCAGACGGGGACCAGCGATTGCTCCCTGCTTGGTAACATGGCCGACGATAAGGATAGCAATATCTTTCGTTTTGGCCAATCGCATTAGATGAGCCGTGCACTCCCGCACCTGGGCCACGCTGCCCGGAGCCGAAGTAACATCCGGATGAAATATCGTCTGGATAGAATCCAAAATGACCACAGCAGGCATTAAATGTGAAATCTGCTGTTCAAGCAGGAATAGATCTGTCTCCGCCAGCACGTATAAATTCGGACTGGCCGCCCCTAATCGTTCGGCACGTAGTTTAATCTGCTTAGCAGATTCCTCACCAGAAATGTAAAGTATTTTGTTATTGTTACTTGCCAGCTCCTGTGATGCCTGCAATAGCAATGTGGATTTACCAATACCCGGATCTCCGCCCACAAGAACAAGCGATCCCGGCACAACACCACCGCCAAGCACGCGGTTCAGTTCGCTAATATTGGTCGTCAGGCGCGGCTCATCCTCCCCGACAATCGTGGTAATGGGCGCCAGGCGGCTGGCTTCTGCCGATAAACTGCGTCGTGCCGTTTCCCCTGGCTTCGCCCTCTCTTCCAGCTCCTCTACCATTGTGTTCCACTTGGTACAGCCAGGGCATTTTCCCATCCACTTCGGCGACTCATATCCGCATTCTTGACATACATATTTGGATTTATATTTAGCCATGCCTATCTTCTCTTCTTTCTTAACATATTTTCTTGTTAATTATACCGTTTTCCTGCTTTATCGCGCATCTTCCTACACTTAATTACATAAAAAAGGCTCCCCTGAGCAAAAATTGCTGTCATCAGGAGAGCCTCTTGTTCCGTTTATTATGATTTATTGCAAAGAATTTGTTACTTTGAAACGGATTCCTCCGCGCTTTCTTTCGCTTTCTCTACCTTTAATCCACCTTCCGTCACATCAATCTTTACTGTGTCACCTTTCTTGATGCCGCCGGTCAGCAATTCTTCAGATAGACGGTCTTCAATGTGACGCTGAATAGCACGGCGCAACGGACGGGCGCCAAACGCCGGGTCAAAGCCTTCCTTAGCCAGGAACCTCTTCGCATCCTCAGTAAGAACGAAATCGATTTCCTGTTCATTCAGACGCTTACGAAGCTCTTCAGACATAAGCAGCACGATTTCTGCAATGTGCGATTCCTCTAAAGAATGGAAGACAATGAGTTCATCGATCCGGTTCAGGAACTCCGGACGGAAGCTGCGCTTCAACTCCCCAAGCACGCGATCTTTCATATCTTCATAGTGCTTAGAGCTATCCGGCGTCGTAAAACCAAGGGTTGTATTTTTCTTGATTAAATCTGCACCCACATTCGATGTCATGATAATAACCGTATTGCGGAAGTCAACCGTACGCCCTTTAGAATCGGTTAGACGTCCGTCTTCAAGCACCTGCAGCAAGATGTTGAAAACTTCCGGGTGCGCTTTCTCAATTTCGTCAAGCAGTATAACAGAATACGGTTTACGACGTACTTTCTCAGTAAGCTGTCCTCCCTCATCAAATCCAACATATCCGGGAGGCGCACCTACCAGTCGGGAAGTAGAATGTTTTTCCATGTACTCGGACATATCAATACGAATCATCGCATCTTCTTCGCCGAATAATGCTTCCGCCAGGGCACGAGCTAACTCAGTTTTACCTACACCGGTCGGACCGAGGAAAATAAAGGAGCCGATAGGACGCTTCGGATCCTTCAATCCAGCTCGAGCACGACGTACGGCACGAGAAATGGATTTAACTGCATCCTCTTGACCTATCACACGTTTATGCAGGATTTCTTCCATCTTCAATAGGCGTTCCGTCTCTTCCTCTTTTAGCTTAACAACCGGAATACCGGTCCAGCTCGCTACTACAGAAGCGATATCTTCCGGAGTAACTTCAGAGTCAGTTTGCCCCTGTTTTTCCTGCCATTCATTCTTTGTCTTGTCTAATTCTTCACGCAGCTTTTGTTCCTTGTCGCGCATGGAAGCTGCCTTTTCGAATTCCTGGCTTTGTACTGCCGCATCCTTTTCCTTTCGTACTTCTTCCAGCCGTTGTTCCAATTCCTTCAAATTCGGCGGAATGGTATAGGACTGCAGACGCACTTTTGAGGCTGCTTCATCGATTAAGTCAATTGCCTTATCAGGCAGGAAACGGTCAGAGATGTAACGATCGGACAAATATACTGCCTG
The DNA here is from genome assembly GCF_000466385.1 of Aneurinibacillus aneurinilyticus ATCC 12856. GTDB lineage: Bacteria > Bacillota > Bacilli > Aneurinibacillales > Aneurinibacillaceae > Aneurinibacillus > Aneurinibacillus aneurinilyticus. The sequence goes on along the minus strand of NZ_KE952873.1, from coordinate 12,511 downwards.
ACGGATCGCTTCATCTGTAATATTCACGCGATGATGCGCTTCATAGCGATCTCGCAGGCCGAATAAAATTTGTACCGCTTCTTCCGTAGAAGGTTCGTCAACCTGAATCGGTTGGAAACGTCGTTCAAGCGCTGCATCCTTCTCAATATATTTACGATATTCATCAAGCGTAGTGGCACCAATGCACTGAAGTTCGCCCCGTGCTAAAGATGGCTTTAGAATGTTGGAGGCATCAATCGCTCCTTCCGCACCACCTGCACCGATTAATGTGTGCAATTCATCAATAAACAGGATGATATTACCTGCCTGGCGTATTTCATCCATGATTTTCTTTAAACGATCTTCGAATTCACCACGATATTTCGTACCAGCGACAACAGTCCCCATATCTAAAGTCATGACGCGCTTGTTACGCAAGGTTTCTGGTATTTCATTATTGATAATACGCTGTGCTAGCCCTTCTACAACCGCGGTTTTACCTACACCAGGCTCACCGATAAGCACCGGATTATTTTTTGTTCGACGACTAAGCACTTGGATAACACGCTCAATTTCCTTAGAACGACCAATAACAGGGTCTAAAGACCCATCACGTGCCACTGCGGTTAGATCACGGGCCAGACTGTCCAGTGTCGGCGTATTGACGGCTGCATTGCTGGAGCTTTGCTGATGAGAAGACATCGCTTCACTGCTGCCAAGCAACTGCAGCACCTGCTGGCGCGCTTTATTCAGGCTTACACCCAGATTATTAAGAACACGGGCTGCTACACCTTCCCCCTCGCGAATCAACCCGAGAAGAATATGCTCAGTACCTACATACGTATGGCCAAGCTTTCTTGCTTCATCCATGGAAAGCTCAATAACTTTCTTAGCACGCGGTGTATAATTGATGTTGCTTGGCTGTTCGCCGCCGCGACCAATTAACGACTCTACCTCGCCTTGAATTTTATCAAGACCAAGCCCTAACGCCTGCAGGGCTTTTGCTGCAATGCCGTCTCCTTCGCGGATAAGGCCAAGAAGGATATGTTCAGTTCCGATATTTTTGTGACCTAAACGAACCGCTTCTTCCTGAGCAAGGGCCAGAACCTTTTGTGCCCTTTCCGTAAAACGACCAAACATCATAAGACAAACACCTCCATAAGTATAAGTAAAAAGAATGGCCTATCATATTATTCTATCGTTGACTGTAAACGTTCCCGGATAAGCCGTGCCCGGCGTTCATCACGGGAGTCGGCGGTCAACTGCTGACCCGCATATTGCTGTAAAAAGCCTGGTTGCGTCATAACCATTAGTTCATTCATGACACTAAGCGGTATACCATGGATAATATCCAGGTCTATACCGAGCCGTACATCAGATAGACGTTCAGCAGCCTCTTTCGATTCGATAATGCGCGCATTGGTCAAAATACCGTATGAGCGGCATACCCTGTTCTCCAGCTGAAGCCGATGATTCCGCATTAAGTTTTGACGAGCTATACGTTCCTCTTCGATAATCTGACGGGTCACACCTGCAAGGTTCTCGATAATCTCTTCCTCGGATTGACCAAGCGTAACTTGATTGGAAACCTGAAACAAATTTCCGACCGCTTCGCTTCCCTCTCCATACAGCCCTCTCACCACCAGACCAAGCTTATTGATAGCAGAAAGTATCTGGTTAATCCTTTGCGTCATCACAAGTCCCGGCAGATGCATCATAACAGAGGCACGAATTCCGGTGCCTACATTGGTGGGACAACTGGTGAGAAAGCCTCTTTTTTCGTCAAATGCGAAGTTCACATGTTTCTCGAAGATATCGTCAATCTCATTCGCTGCTTGCCATGCTTCTTTTAATTGCAACCCGGAAAACAGACATTGAATGCGTAGGTGATCTTCCTCGTTCACCATAATGCTAATGGCTTCGTTCTCGCTAAGGATGACGGCGCCCTTTCGAGAGTCCGCAAGCAGGTTCGGGCTGATCAGATGTTTTTCCATCAGTACACGCTTCTGCAACGGTGTCAGCGCCTCCATGCGAATCATCTCAAACTGGTTCTTTGCCTTAAACGCCTCATCCCCCATTGCCTGCTCGACCTGCTCAATTACATGCTCAAGCTGTGAATCAGTCGCCAACATCGGGAACGGCTCGTCACGCAGGTTGCGCGCCAGTCTCACCCGGCTGCTAATAGCTATATCAGCGTCCTGTCCATCGCCATTCATCCATTCGCTAATCGCATTTGATATAAACTTCTGGAAAGACATGCGTTTTCCCTCCTACAAATCTGCGATTTGTTGCTCTAACTCGCGGATTCGATCGCGAATTTTCGCCGCTTCCTCAAATTCCTCACGTTCAATACGATTTCTCATCTCTTCTTTTAGTTCAGACATTTCTTTTTTCAACTTGATTGTACCGCCCGAGCGCTCCGGTACCTTTCCGCTGTGGTGCGTATTCCCATGCACCCGCCGGAACAGCGGATCAAGCTTCTCTTCAAATGCCTTATAACAATTGCTGCAGCCGAACCTTCCGCTTTTGCTGAATTGAGAGTATGTCAACCCACATGTATCGCAGCGCAGCGGTGTTTCCTGTTGCACTTTAAATGTATTCACATTCGGTTCAGCGGTGTTCAACAACCCGGATAGCAGGTGATGGATAGAAAAATGATTCATACCTCCCGGGAACACTTCTCCTCTTTCCTGCGCACATACTTCACAAAGATGGAATTCGGTCTTTTCACCATTAACGATTTTCGTGAAATGGAGCGTGGCGGGACGCTCTTGGCATTCCTGGCATATCATTTCCGCTTCCCTCCCAAGCACACATAGTTCTATACATACTATTTAATAAATAAAAATCGCAGTTAACATCGCTCGAAGAATATCTGCACGTAGCCGGTCCCTGACCGGAACCGGCACAGCCGAAATAACTCTTCCAGTGGCTGCCTTCATCATGTGCATTTCCCTTGGCGAAATGATTCCTTCTTCCCGCAGCCGTTCAATAATATTGTCACAGGCTGCTGACGTTATACTCTGGCCGATCGCTTCCATCAGCATGTGATAAAAACGCTTATTGTCAATAATCTCAATCTTGCGGATACGAATATATCCACCGCCGCCCCGTTTACTTTCTACAAGGTAGCCTTTCTCGACGGTAAACCGGGTGCTGATTACGTAATTAATCTGCGAAGGCACACACTGGAACTTATCAGCCAACTCACTACGCTGAATTTCTACTGCCCCATCGCCTTGCTGCAGAATATTCTTCAGGTGCTGTTCAATGATGTCCGATATGTTCCGCATGCACACACCTCCTAACCGGTTTGTCTTTGACTTTGACTTTCTTTGACTATAATTATAATCACACTTATGTAAAAATGCAAGCAACCAATATTGTTATTCTTGACCTAAAATTTCATTTCTATTCTTATCTACCCTTTTTTTAGTGTTTACAACAAAAAAATCTAAAGTGAACTTCACTTCAGATTTTCTATGTAGGAATTAATAATGTGCACGATATCAGTAAACGCCGTAACACACGTGTCAGCACCATCCAATTCTCCCTCTTTAGCAAAGCCAAAATCGCAGGCGATGGTGTATAATCCATTTACTTTGCCCGCTTCCACGTCCGAGTGACGGTCACCAACCATAATCGCATGCTCAATACGGTAGTCATTCAGTAGCTTTGTGACAAGGTCGTTCTTCGTTTTTGTTTGGAAACGGCCTGCACTATACAAATCCGTAAATAACATTGATAATCCAGTATATTTTACCACAGCCTCAATGTACGCTTTCTCCCCGTTGCTTACAACGAAAACCGGAATTCCGTTTTCCTTGAGTCGAGTCAATACATCGAATACGCCATCATACAGCTTCCCTTCTCCATTTTTTAAGCGTTCAATTTCGTAGTCAAGCATTAATGTATTCGCTTTTTCCCTTACTACCTGCGATGCATCAGGCATAAGTGTATTCCAAATTTGCTCTATGGTCATGCCAAATACGTTTAAGACTTGCTCTCTAGTAGGCGTTTTCCCTTTATATATACCTTCCCGTTTCAAATGCTCGAATGCATCCTTTACCGCAGGCAATGCTACATTTTCCGTTTGCAGCAGCGTTCCGTCCATGTCGAAAAATACTGCAAGCTGAATTGTTTTGTTAAAGGGCTTTACCGCTTCTGTCATCCGCTTACCTCCTGTATCATATTGAAATATATTGTAACAGACAGTAAGCCAACACTCAAAAAAGAACCGGAGAAATCCGGTTCCTGAGCTTTAGCCAAAGCGCCCTGTAATGTAATCTTCTGTACGCTTATCTTGCGGATTGGTAAAGATCGTCTCTGTTTGATCAAACTCAACCATTTCACCTAATAGAAAAAAGGCTGTGTGATCAGATACGCGTGCAGCTTGTTGCATATTATGCGTGACAATAATGATGGTGTACTTCTTCTTTAGCTCAAACAACAGCTCTTCCACTTTTTGCGTAGAAATTGGATCCAGCGCCGAGGTAGGTTCATCCATCAACACTACTTCCGGCTCTACGGCCAATGTACGGGCAATGCACAGACGCTGTTGCTGACCGCCAGATAAACCCATCGCATTTTTACTTAAGCGGTCTTTAACCTCATTCCATAGACCAGCTTGTGTCAGGCAGCGCTCTACGATCTCATCCAGCTTCTTCTTGTTCTTGAATCCGTTAATCCGAAGACCTGCTGCTACATTGTCATAAATAGACATCGTAGGAAACGGGTTCGGTTTCTGAAACACCATTCCTACCTGCTGGCGTACCGTTACAGGATCACGGTCCGGATTATAAATATTCTCGCCCTCAAGCAGAATTTCGCCCTCTACCTTTGCGCCCTCGATTACTTCATGCATACGGTTAATCGCCCGCAAAAACGTTGATTTGCCACAGCCGGAAGGACCGATAAACGCAGTTACTTTATTTTTTTCAATAGCCATATTAATATTTTTAATCGCATGAAAATCGCCATACCATAGGTTCAGGCTTTTTGCTTCAATCATTGATCTCCACCTCGTATATTCTATCGCTTTCTCGTAACCAAACGTGCAGATACATTCAACACAAGAACAATTAGAATAAGCGTCAGCGCCCCTGCCCATGCCTGAGCTTGCCACTCCGCATACGGAGAAATTGCATAGTTAAATACCAGCACTGGCATCGAGGCAATCGGTTCATTAAGGGACTTGTTCCAATACATATTTCCGAAAGCCGTGAAGAGCAACGGAGCGGTCTCCCCTGATACACGAGCCACAGCCAGCATAATACCTGTAATAATCCCACGTAGCGCAGTGGGCAGGATTATCAGCATGATAACACGCCACTTTGGAATACCGAGTGCAAGGCCCGCCTCCCGGATATGATTCGGCACTAGCTTTAACATCTCTTCTGTTGTACGGGTAACAGCCGGAATCATAATAAACGCCAGCGCTATTCCTCCCGCATAGGCGGAAAAACCGCCCAGCCACAATACTACGAGAGCATACACAACAATACCCACAACAATAGAAGGTACGCCAAGCATAATATCTGTTAGGAATGAAACGAATTTACCAAAACGGTTGCGACCATACTCAGATAGGAAGACTCCTGCCATCAAGCCTACTGGTACCCCAATTAATGAGGCAAGACCAATAAGCGTAAATGTACCGACAATACCGTTGGCCATCCCGCCACCTGCTTCTCCCGGGGGGGCAGGTAGCTCCGTGAAAAAGGCAAAATTTAAAGCGGGTATTCCTTTTACAAGAACATATCCCAGAATGCTGAACAGAGGGGTAAGTGCCAGAAGCATACTTAAGATGGTTAGGCTGACCATAAAAGAGCTGAATGCACGGCGCCGGCCCAGCTTGGCATTCAATTTATTCGTTTTTTGTTTTTTGACACTTTCCAATACACTTTCCATATTTATTTAGCCTCCTGTATGCCTCTAGACGTTGTCCACACAAGGAAACGTGCGAAGATGTTGACCAACAGCGTTACCGCAAACAGCAGGAACCCAATTTCAATCAACGTGGATAAATAAATATCAGAGGAGGCTTCGTTAAATTCATTAGCAATGACGCTCGCCATCGTATAAGCGGGGTCAAATATAGAATCCGGAACTTCCGGTCGATTTCCGATAACCATCGTAACAGACATCGTCTCTCCGATTGCACGGCCCAGCCCGATAATCATGGCGCCAAGAATACCTGAACGCGAATACGTAAGTACAGCCGTACGAATCATTTCCCATTTCGTTGCGCCAAGGGCTAGAGCAGCTTCACGCTGTGCATCCGGTACAACCATAATCACTTCTCTGGAAATAGAAGCGATCGTCGGAATGATCATAATCGCCAGAATTACACCTGCTGTGAAAATCCCGACTCCGAAGGAAGGCCCAGCAAAGAACGGAATGAACTTCCCTAATGTATTAATAAATACAGGAGCGATATACTCCCGAATAATAGGGCCTAAAACGAAAATTCCCCACAAACCATATACAATGGAAGGAATTGCAGCTAAAAGCTCAATTAGAAAGCCTACAACATCCCGAAACCATTTCGGAGCGACTTCAACAAGAAAGACAGCAATTCCAATACTTATAGGTGTTGCGATAACAAGAGCCAGGAGTGAAGAAACAATCGTACCGTAAATGAACGGCCAAGCTCCAAATTCTTCTGTGACGGGGTCCCATGAGGAGCTAAATAAAAAGCCTAACCCATACTTATCAAGAGCAAAGCTCGAACCGCGGAACATCTCCCACACCATAAGACCAAGCATGGCAATGATTGAACAACCAAAGATATATGCGATTGCTTTGAATAATTGATCTCCATATCTTTTCTTCAAGGATTACACTCCCCATTCTCTTGAAAAAAGCGGCAAAAAACTCCAGGGAGTTTTTTGCACGCTCTTTCTGTCTTACTGCTTTATTTCAAAACCGGTTGACCGTCTACTTTTACTTTTTTTAATTGTGCTACGCACTTGTCCTGCAGTTCTTTCGGCAGTGGAGCATACTGTAAATCGGAGGCATATTTTTGTCCATCTGTTACAGTCCATTGCAGCATTGTCAGCATTTTTTCAGCTTTTGCTTTATCCATTCCCAAATCTTCTGGAACTAGTGCCCATGTTGTTCCGACGATCGGATAGCTGTCTTTTCCAGGCTGATCGTTGAGTTCAATTTTCAAATCTTCCGGTACATTCGCCAATCCGCCTTGCGCAGCCGCTGTTACAGAATCAAGCGAAGGTGCTACAAACTGACCGTCTTTGTTTTGAACTTGAGCTGCTGTCATGTTGTTTTGGATAACATATGCTAACTCGATGTATCCGATGGACCCTGGTGTGTTTTGTACTTGTCCGGCTACGCCTTCGTTTCCTTTCGCACCAGTACCTACATTATCCCACTTGATCGATTTTCCTACTTTTTCTTTCGGCCACTTATCTGCTGCTGCTTTATTCAGATATGTTGTGAAAATGTGGCTTGTGCCGGAACCGTCAGAACGGTGTACCGGAAAAATATCTGTATCTGGAAGCTTCACGCCTTTGTTGTTTGCTGCGATTTGAGGATCATTCCATTTTTTTACTTTTCCGCTGTAAATATCAGCGATGTTCGCTGGAGTTAGCTTCAAGTCCTTTACGCCCTCAAGGTTGTATGCAATCGCAACCCCGCCCAGCGTTACTGGAATATGCAATACGTTGCCGCCAGCCGCTTTGATTTCATCTTCTTTCATTGGAGCATCAGAAGCTGCAAAATCAACTGTTTTTGCAGTCAATTGCTTGATACCGCCACCGGAACCGATTGCCTGATAGTTTACTTTCACGTCTGTATGTTCTTTGGAATACTCATTGAACATTTTAGAGAACAACGGATTTACAAAGCTGGAACCTGCGCCATTCAGAAGACCTGCTTCTCCGCTAGGCTTCTGTTGTCCGCTTGCTCCTGCTTCTTTATCGCCTTCCGGTTTCAGGCTCGTGCTGGAAGAACCACACGCTGCGAGAGAAAACATCATCACAAGCGCAAAAAGTAGGACACCGATTTTTTTCAACTTCACTGCAAAAATCCCCCTCTAAGATTTTTAGTAAATTGGTTTTATTTCCGTGTTGATGTGGAATAATTACGTTGTTCATAATAATCGAGGAATATAGGCCCTACAAGGTGTTTTACACGATCTTTAATTTATCTTTACAAACTGTTTACACCATTAAAAACGAAGGTTTTCTTCAGATTTTCTCTCCCTGTATAATCCTTGTTTTGACAGGCTTTCTTTCCTTCATGAACAGGATTGTTAATTTAATGTTAAGAAATAAAGAACAGAAAAAAGAGTGCTTGCGTTCTGCAAGCACTCCTCATTTTTTCCTTGCTATGCTAAATATGACTTGCTATATAACGTAAACTCATCCAGTCTTTCACGACTTACTTCATATCCAATACCAGGTCCTTCTGGAACGGTAATCCAGCCATCCTTCACGGTAACTTCTGGAATGATAATGTCCTTCTCCCAATAGCGTGCAGAGGCAGCTGTATCCCCCGGCATAATGAAATTTGACAACGTTGTGATAGCCACATTATGTGCACGACCAACCCCTGCTTCCAGCATACCGCCACACCATACCGGAATATTATGCTCCTTGCATATATCATGGATTTTCTTTGCCTCGGTTAAGCCACCTACGCGACCGATTTTAATGTTAATTACACCGCAGCTTTTAAGTTTAATCGCTTTACGCACGTCTTCTACAGAATGAATACTTTCATCAAGACAAATCGGTGTCCGAAGCTGTGCTTGCAATTCCGCATGATCAACAATGTCATCATGGGCAAGCGGCTGTTCAATCATCGTAAGGTTGAATGCATCCAATTTGCGCAAATGTTCGGCATCGTCTAACGTATAAGCAGAGTTCGCATCAGCCATTAACTTAATATCAGGGAAACGTTCGCGTACCGCACGAATAACTTCAACATCCCATCCCGGCTGAATTTTTACCTTAATACGCTTATAGCCTTCGTATACATACTTCTCTACAAGACGGAGCAGTTCATCCACAGAATCTTCAATGCCTAAGCTGATGCCTACCTCAATTTTTTTCTTCTCTCCCCCAAGCGCTTGTGCAAGTGTCATTCCCTTCTGTCTGGCATAGAGATCCCAGACTGCTCCCTCAATTGCTGCCTTCGCCATATAGTTGCCCCTGATATGAGCAAACCTTTCGTTAGTAAGTTCATCTGGATGTTCAATCGGTTTTTCGAATACGAGCGGAAGCAAGAAATCCTCAAGCATATGCCAGTTCATCTTGACCGTCTCTTCTTTATAGAACGGTTCAATTGCGGCGACCGATTCTCCCCAGCCTGAAAGACCGTCTTCGCTTTTTGCTTCTACAAGAATGAATTCCTTGTCATATTCAGTACCTACACTTGTAGTAAATGGTCGACGCATCCGCATCTTCATGTGACGCAAAATAACCTGTTTAATGTTCATTTATAATCCTCTCCTTTTCTGTGTAAAACATAGAAATGTACTGGTGTTGCCTTCTCATTACGTACCAGATCCGTTACAATCCAGCCCCGCTCGAACAAATATGTAAACGCATGATGTGTCACCGCACGCCACCGAATAGCCAGCGATTTGTTTTGTTTTTTCATTTGCTGAAATTGCGCTGGCACCGGGAGATACATCGTTGTTCCCTCGAGTCGATCCCAGTCTATGTCTTCAGCCACCGGTACCGGATAACCATTCTCATCTCGTTCCCAATCGAAAAGCAAGCCTTCAGGAACATCGTTATATTGCTGTCGCTTCCCTTCTGCTCGTGCAACTACTCTTTGGCTTCCGATATGCCAGTCCACTTGAAAACGGTCGGAAGAAATTCCCCGATTCAGGGAATCCTGCATATCGCCGTAGCAGTTCTCAATATAAGTGGAGCACACCGCGCCGAGCTTATGAATATTCAGATAACCGTTGGCCGTCTCCAATGGATCATAGGTCCATGTGATTCGATCATAGCCAAGTGTTAATGCAGCTTCTCGTTGCTTCCACTTCAATTTCTCCCCAATCTTCATGTAACGATAATCAGGATGTGTCCCTAGCATATGCGAGCAAAGATATGTTCGCTTCCCGTCAAATCCTGCAAAACTGTATTGAAAACCGATAAGCCTGTTGTCCAGAAAAGCACCGAGCACCATCCCTCCATGCTTGGCAGCAGTCACCATCTGATCCGCTGGCATCGGTATATCGGTTTGCCAGATTATCTTCTCCAGTTCCACAATAGGCTCGATTTCTTCTACCTTTGCCAGCATACGAATCTCTAAATTCTGTGTCATGTCGACTCTCCCTTCTGGAATGTATGAATGACTGTCCGGGCCATAATATGTGCTCCCGACACCAGTGCTTCACGGTTAAACTGCATATGAGGATGATGAAGTCCTGGTGTAAGGCCGCAACCTAAACCCAGCATGGTTGCTTTGATATGTGGATGCTTTAGGGTATAAAAGTGAAAGTCCTCACCTCCAGGTGTAATAACATCAGGTGCTGTATTCTCCTGGCCCAGCACATCCTGAATAGATTGACGCATACATGCTTTCGCTTCATCATGTACTTCGGCGGCCGCTGTTCTTCCATCCGGCTGCAATGTAATGTGGGCACCATACATCTCTGCTGTACATCTGGCAACCGACTGAATTTTTTCATATATTTCGTCGAGTGTTTGATTGGATTGAGAACGAACGTCAAGTGTGAATCTGGCATAATCGGGAATGACATTTGTGCTGTTTTCATCTCCTGCACGTATGCTCGTCATTTTAATAGAAGATGGGATCATTGGGTTTGTGTGAATATTCTGGATTGTTTGAAGGAATGCTGCAGCTGCTTCGATGGCATTCACTCCCAGGTGAGGACGGGCACCATGCGAGGTTAGCCCTTGCACTTCTCCCCGTACAAGAAGCGAAGCTCCGTTATAGATAGCAGGTGAAGCCTTACCGTCAGGCAGTTCCTGAATGGGGCGCAGATGAAGCCCATACAGGTAGTCAACACCTTCTACTGCCCCTTTTTCTACCATTTTTAGCGCGCCTTCCCCAGTCTCTTCCGCTGGCTGAAAAATCACTTTAATCGTACCTGGAGGACGGTATCCGGCTTTTTTTAGAATTTCCAGCGCAGAAAGTACAACCGTCATATGGGCATCATGCCCACAGGAGTGATTTGCTCTCCATTCGCCATCTACTGACTGCCATAGTGCGTCAATGTCCGCTCTCAAGGCAACAGTAAGTGGTTCTTGTCGAACAGTTGCTTCTTCCGGCTCCCATATCCCTATCACACCCGTACAATCGGTAAATGTCTCAGTCTGCAAACCAAGTAATGCTAATCGTTGTACGATAAATCGCGTCGTTTCTTCCTCCTTCCAGCTTGTTTCGGGATGTTCATGAAGATGAGAAAATGTCTGCATGATACTCGACCGCATTGTTTGTACAGAAGCTGTAAGCTCCATTACTTTTCCTCCTTTTCTTCCTGATACACCTTCTCGTATATTTGTTCATAGCGCGTTAATGTGTTCGTAATTTCTTCACTTTTTTCAGCTGATAATACGGTAACAATCGCGTTTAGCAAGGAAAAAAGGGCAGGTATAGAGTCAAGCGTCGCATCTGTTACTGCAACAGGCAAAACGAAATCGCTATAACGGGCAGCCGGTGCAATCATGCTATCGGTAATGGTCAACACTCGAGCTCCATTTTCCTTGGCGAATTTCGCCAATTGAACCGTTTCTTTCGCATAGCGCCGAAAGGAAAGTGCAATTATCACCCAGTCAGAATCAAATTCAGTGATCCATTGCGCCATATCATCTGTATCAGGGCGATAGAGACGCGTCTTTCCGCGCAGAAGATTTAGTGAGTAAGCCAACCAGGAAGCAGGAGCATGTGAAGTCCGATGGCCAACAACGAGAATATACGGAGTTTCAGCCAGGCAGCGAATAACTTGTTGAAAGGTTGACCGGGAAAGCTGGCTGAATGTTTTTTCAATTTGAAACATGTCGTTTCTCATAATTTCATCAAGTAAATCTCTTTCTTCGATTTGTGCATTTTCTGCAATTCGAGATGAGCTTTGATGCATTTGCAGCGTATAATTTGAAGCCAGAAGCTCATCCCATACGGCTTGCTGCATGTGCATGAAACTGTCAAAGCCTACTGCATGACAAAAACGAATTACCGTTGTTTCGCTAACACCTGCCTTTTTTCCGATTTCAGTTGCTGTATGCTTTGAGAACTCATGGGCATGGTCTAAAACATATCGGGCGACTTTCTTTTGTCCGGCAGTTAGCTCATGAAAATGGTGGCTGATTTTTTCACGGTAGGACATAAAACAAACTCCTTTTAAGAAGTATTGGCTTCTTAAATTTATTAATGTAGAAGTTTTCACTTCAAACTGAGTATAATTAATTTTCTGCATTTATACAAGAAAAATTTTTCGGCTATGTGAAGCGTGTGGTGTAAAGGACAACTTGATCTTGTATCCAAACCAAAAACCCCCCCTATCTGATTGCTCAGATAAGGGGGTTCATTTATT
>NZ_KE952872.1 GCF_000466385.1 Aneurinibacillus aneurinilyticus ATCC 12856 | reverse complement strand
ACTTTGGATTATACTGGATAATCAACACCCTTGAGAAAAAATAAATGGTTTTACAGCTTATTTACACGATCATGACTCTCCCTTTATCTTCCCTTCATATGAGAATAATATAATTCGAAAGAACCAGCTAATCCGGTTAGTACCTCAATTTATATAAATTCACGAAAAAGGGAGAGTTGTGAATGAAAAAGCATGTTGTCTTTTTCGAAGTGGAAGGCGGAACAGACAAAGGTCCGGATGGATATCGGCCAGATACGTTACCGATGCTCAAGTCGTTAAGGAAACGCGGCTGGATGGCAGAAGTCATCTTTTATGCCGATGAGAAGAAAGATGAAATCTTCGAACGGGTGGTTCAGGACGCTGATGCGTATGTTAGCCGTATCAATCCAGGAAATTTAAAAGATGAAAGTGCATATTTTCAATTGTTGCGCCAGCTTTGCGAATTCGGTGTAAAAGGAATGCCGCACCCGGATGCGATGATTGGTTACGGCGCAAAAGATGCGCTGATCAAACTGCGTGACACGCCGCTTGTACCGGAAGATACGTTTGCCTACTATGATATTGCTTCTTTTAAAAAAAATTTCCCGAAATCCCTGAAAAAAGGTGAGCGTGTTCTGAAACAGAACAGAGGATCGACTGGAGAAGGGATATGGCGTGTACAGTTAGCAAGTGATAGTGAAGAGGCGGAAGAGGTATCATTGAATGCAACGCTGCGTTGCACGGAGGCGAAAGACAACCATGTGGAAGAACATACGCTTGAGACATTCATGACTTTTTGTGAGCAATATATCATAGGTGAGAATGGAATGCTGGTAGATATGCCGTTTCTCCCACGTATCAAGGAAGGTGAGATTCGTCTCCTGATGTTGCACAAAACACCGGTCAATGTTGTTCATAAGAAGCCGGCCGAAGGAGAGGATGCATTCTCTGCTACACTGTTCTCTGGGGCGAAATACCGGTACGATTCCCCGGAGGAATGGGGTGGGCTTGTTCGTTCGTTCCTCGATAGTCTGCCAGTAATTATGGAGAGGCTGGGAGGTTATAATTTGCCGTTAATCTGGACGGCAGACTTTATTCTGGATACAGATGAGCAGGGGCATGATTGCTATATTCTTGGCGAGATGAATTGCTCTTGTGTCGGTTTTACTTCGCAGCTCTCCCTGAGCGAAAATGTAGCAGATGAAATCATCAGTATTCTATCTGAAGTAGAATCAATGGAACAATTAAATAATCGGTAGACTTTTAGCCGTTCCGAACACGCGATAAAGAAAATATATGCGTTGGGACGGCTTTTTACTTGCTTTTTTTTCCATCTACCCTTGGAAGAATACTATTGTTTCTGTAAGAAAATAAAAACTTTACGCTAAAATAAGCATATCCTCTTTTTCCTCCCTATATATTTTAAAGAAAGTTATTAGAGGAGGGAGGATTTCTTCAGCATGCAGGACAATCAAGACGCTATTTTGACATTTCCTGTGCAACACTCCATTTTTATTTCCCCTGACCAGAGCGAGATTGAGCAAATTGATGAGATAGAATTGACACCGCATATCCAGATTAAAGAGACGACCGAAGAGGTTATTGTGTCCGGATATTTGATGCTCGAAGGAAAATATGCGGGCAAGCCTCCGAAATTTCCCGATATTTCGCTTGATGATCCAGAGGTTAAAGTGACGGGCTATGTTGATACCGTTGTCTTTAACCCATTCGCCATGGACCCGGACGATTTTGAAGCAGAGAACGAGCTAACACCCTTCACGGAGAAAATACCTGTCCATATCTGCATTTCACGCAACAAAATTGAAGATGTGGGGCAAATTTACGCTTCTATTACTTCCTTTGATTACGATGTCCAATCAGCTCGCAAGCTTGCGATTATGGCGGAACTAGCATTGAACGGTGTAAGGAGCGAAGCTCCAGCACAGCCGGGAGAGGAACATGTTACTGAACTGCCGCGGTTGTTCGAGTATGTAGCTTCCAGACAGGAAGAGGAGGAAGAAGAGACCGAGCAGATAACAGGGGAAGCAAGTATAGAGGAAACGGAACTGGAAACAGAAATAGAAGCAGAGGAATATATTGATGAGCAACCGAAGATTGAACCGATTACATTTAAGCGAATTCCTAATTCTGATATTCCTGTTTCGAAGAAAGAAGAAACAACAGAAATAAAGGAGACGGAAGCAAAGTCTGAAATGTTGTTGATAAACATGGAAATAGAAAAACAAAACGAACAAGAAGATAAACGACAAATCGAGCAAGTAAAAGCGGAA
>NZ_KE952871.1:47597-48733 GCF_000466385.1 Aneurinibacillus aneurinilyticus ATCC 12856 | reverse complement strand
CCAAACGCTACATTTTTAGATTGCCACAAACAGATTAAAGGAGTTTAAAACAAAAGTGAAAAAAGAATTATTTACCATGCCTGTGAATAGGTCTGAACACTCTGGTATTGTGTGTGGGATAACAAAAGGAGAGGCGAAGATGAAGAAGCGGGCTTATGGCGTTACCAAATTTCTTATTCCTATTACTATTTCTCTCTTTGCTTATTCTGCTCCTGTCTTAGCAAAAGAATCGCAGGAGATGGTGAAAGCAAAAGATCTTACATCAGATAGATTACAAATTCAAGTACTTGATAATCCTGTTCACAGCCAAACTATTTTTAGTAAAACAATGGACGGAAGTGTAGAGGTTGAGAGACCTTCTGTAATGACAAAAGGAATCGTCAGTTATAAAGTGCAAAAAGGGGATAGTATGAGTTCGATTGCTGCTACCTTTGAAGCTCCATTGAAGGATTTATTGACAGCTAATTCACACATAAAAAATTACAATAAACTTTCTGTTGGTCAAGACGTGTATCTTCCCTAATAAAATAAGCAGGAACATTACATTATACGGGGATTTTACAACTATTATTAATAAGAGCGATTGCTTCGATAAGTATAGGGCTTACTTTATGGAGAGCTATATAAGGTAAATATATAGGAATGTATTGTAGCAGCCGCTATTTTTATGAGTTGGATGAAAGAAGTAACAATGTTTTTCTGTTATACAAAATGCTCATTTAGAAAAAATAACAAATTACATTTGCATTTTTCTCCAATATTAAGGTACAATAAATTTACTATAATTCGAAAGGGAGTGGCAAAATGGAAAAAATGTTAAATACATCCGCTAAAATTACATTTCGTTGCCCCCCGTTCATATAATTGGAGCTTGGATAAATATGTCCAGTTAATGAGCCAGGGCAACTAATGCCATGGCTTTTTTATGTTTGTTTGTACATGTAGAGCCATGGGTTTGTAGTAGCCTTGGCTCTTTTATTTTGCCTGCATGAGGGAACGAAATTGTAATGACAAATCACAGTTTTTCCAAGGATACGCACTACATGGAGGTAAACGAATGAACATACAACAAGTAAGTGAGCTATGGGGCGAAAAGCGCGGTCCGCTACGCTTCTGTGTGGGAGACGAACCGACGC
>NZ_KE952871.1:45229-47497 GCF_000466385.1 Aneurinibacillus aneurinilyticus ATCC 12856 | reverse complement strand
TGGTGACGACCCACTCTGGATCGTACTGGATAATTAACACTCTTGCAACGACATAAAAGAAATCGCAAATGGATGTAAGTATCAAGATTGTCGATATAACTAAGAGTCTGGATGTGCTGTAAAACAAGCATTTCAAAATGAATGGATTAGCGGTGAACGATGAATGGCAGAAAATATAGGAGAGAAGGTATTTATATAGGTAATAAATATGGTTATAAAAAGTGATTGAGAAGTTTAGCTTTGAAGCAAAGGCTCTTAAACATAATCGAATTTATGAATTATGCAGAGACTGCAAAACTTTTAAGAAATACTGTCGATAAGAGAAAAGAACTTACCCTGCAGGTGGAAAAAGAGTATGGAGAATGATCGATTAAAGGGTGGACATGAAAAATCCGCTCCTCTTAGAAAGTTTGTTGAAACAGTTGAGGATAGATTTATTGAAGATCGATTTATTAATGCAATTATTTCTGCTTTTTGTAAGCATGAAACAGTGATTTCATGGAAATCTTCCAATAATCTCCTTGAACGTTCATATAATAAAAAGCCAAATTATGAATATTGTAAGAAATGCCTTAAAATTTTAAAATACTTTTAGGAAGGTGAATGTATATTTACTTGCTTTTGGAATTTCTAGTTCCGTACTGGCTATTCAAGACCATACGTCTAGCGTTGCCAACCTTTTCTTTTTTCTGAATCTCTTCCTTCCAACCACTTGAACTTTTATTACTACGCCAAGTGATTTCTATATAGCTGCTTAGTGGGATACCTTAAAAGAAATCCGCCAAGAGGAAGACTTTTAGTATTGGTAACCGGTCTTCCTTAGAAATGAAGGAAAAGAGGAAACAAAATGATGGCGCGTAGAAAATTAACGTAAAGCAAAGCAAAAAAGCTGAGGGGATATACTACTCAGCTTTTTTACTTAATTTTTTAACATGATTGGCGAGGCATCCCTTCTTTCATAGAAGAGAAAAACGAACGGTTTTTCGTGGAACCTTTTTGTTTGAGAAGGAAAGAAACCCCCACTTCTACAAGTGGCGGGAGGTTCATTAAAATATTAAGAGGATAAGGAGGAATGAATAATGATCTGGGATGTTGTAGGGGGACTGGCATGTTTATATGTTGCACTTGAAATCATAATGTCAATTTTTCATTGGTATAAAAATAAAAAGTATGCCTGCTTAATTTATAAGACGGATGATGCCAAAGATTTTTTCTCAGTCGCGAATCAACTAACTAAAGATGGAGTGCCTTTTATTATACGTTTCTCAAATAACATGAGATTAAGCTATAACAAACGTGTAGACTTAACAGACAATACATTATCACGTCATATTTATGTCGAGAAAAAAAATAAAAACAATGCTCTATATGCGCTTGAGAAACTAGGAAAATAACACACCTTATGGATAATCAACAGGCGTGACTTATTTTAATTTAAATGATGCCTTTATCGAATTTATATCGTCTGCCATAGATAAATATTCTGTCTTTTTCTTCTCATCTTGATTATCATACTGAACATCGGTAGGCGTGTTGATGGTATATACAGTGTCACCTTGTTCTGCAATCTTAGCTATATGAATGAGTTTTATTAATTCATCACCATCTTTGTTCCATTTTTCTTTTTCCCAAACTTGGATATTAAATAATTCTCCTCCGGGTTGATTTGCTTTACTAAAGAATGTAATATTATTGTCTTTTTCTCGTACAACATATTTCCCACTCCATTTTTTGGGGATATTTAGTGTGAAATTATACTTTGTGTTCTCGTATAAAATTAAATTATTCTCATTGCTTTTGTCTTTTTGTGTTTCATTAACAGTGCTTTGTGTTGGTTTAGTGCTCTCCGTACATGAACTTAACAAACTAAGTGACATAATAGACACCATTAAAACGATGAATGTTTTTTTCATTTGGGCATCCTCCTTTAAGTAAAAAGTTTTCATATAAGGGATCAAAACCAAAACCAGTGATTGACGAACTAATCTAAGGTTAAAAATGGAGAAACATTTGCTGAACCTGTAATGTTGTAAGTCTTAAACAACATATGTATTGTTGTTTGGCCCAATAAAGAGCACAAATCTTCGTACATAGAAATACTAACCTACACCATAGTAGCACTGAAAAACAGAATTTTCCACTTGATTAACGCAGACATTGTAGCGATGAATAAAACTGTACCGATTGAAGAATTTGATAATGAAAATGAAGAAAAGGAACGTGTATTGAAAATCGATCACGCCTGTTGATTATCCATAAGGTGGAAGA
>NZ_KE952871.1:0-45129 GCF_000466385.1 Aneurinibacillus aneurinilyticus ATCC 12856 | reverse complement strand
CTTTGTGGCGCCAGGGCCGGACCGGCAAAACATCCGAGTAGATGCGAAGAGGGAGACAGTTGTTATCCTTTTTCGCCTGGCCGGGGCATGCGCTCAGGAAGGGAGACGAAAGGCTTTGTGTCCCGTTGTGGTGGCCTTTTCCTCTTTGAACAATCAACAGGTGTAATTTTAATATCGTTGCATACATATGTGATTGATGGTAATATAAATACGAACACGAGTTCTTGTGTGGAGTTGGATGTATTTAATAAACGAAATATTAAAAAAGAGGTGTCTTGATGATTTTAGGAATTTACCCTTATTTAGTTTTAGATGGTAATGGACAAGAAGCTGTTAAATTTTATGAAAATGCATTGGATGCAAAAATTCTTGGACTGCAAACTTTTGGAGAAATGCCTGAAAATCCAGATTACCCCATTCCTGTTGAAGCAAAAAACCGTGTATTAAATGCACATTTGAAAGTTGGTAATACAGACTTAATGCTTTCTGATACATTCCCAGGTCAACCATATCAAATTGGCTCACAAGTGACGGTAGCTATCACTATAAGCGATGTAGAAAAATCAAGAGAAGTATTTGGAAAACTGCAAGAAGGTGGTCAAATTATTATGCCGCTTCAAGAGACTTTTTGGAGTCCATCATATGGACAAGTAACAGACAAGTTTGGTGTAACCTGGCAAATTTCAACACAAGTTGCTAATAATGAATAACTTGATTATCAATGTTTTCAATTAAAGGATAGCATTGGTGGAAGAGGGCCTTTATCAACTTCTGTTGATGAATGGCCCTTTTGAGATAAATCATGTGCGGAATATCGAGGTACGTCAATCCTTGATTATACAGAGAGCTTCCAACCGTTTGTTTTAGTCTGCAAATTCCAAAGCTTGACGTAAAGTCCGCCGCTTTTGATTAGCTCCTCATGCCGACCCAGCTCTATGATTTTGCCTTTGTCCAGCACGATGATGTTGTCTGCCTTTACAACGGTTTTCAGCCGATGGGCGATCATGATCACGGTGCGCCCCTTAATCAGGTCGCTGATAGCCTTCTGCATTTCAACCTCATTTTCCGGGTCAAGGGAGGAGGTGGCTTCGTCCAGCAAAATCACTGGAGCGTTTTTGAGCATGGCCCGGGCAATGGAGATGCGCTGGCGTTCCCCGCCAGAAAGGGTGGATCCACCTTCGCCAACCATGGTGTCATAACCCTGTGGCAATTTCATGATGAAATCATGACAGCAAGCTTTTTTGGCAGCCGCCTCAATTTCCTCTTGGGTAGCGTCCTCCCGTCCATAGCGAATATTATTACGTATGGTGTCTTGGAATAAGTAAACATCCTGAAACACCATGGAAATTTTTTTCATTAGTTTTTCCGGATCCATTTCACGCTCATCCCTGCCGCCAAACAGCACTTTCCCTTCCTGTGGGTCGTAAAATCGTGCAATCAGGCGCAGCAGCGTGCTTTTTCCGCTTCCTGAAGGGCCAACAATTGCGGTAAGCGTCCCTTCTTTCATTTCCACGGAAACATTGTGCAGCACGATGTTTTTGTCGTAACTGAAGGTCACATTTTCAAGTCGGATATTGTGATTCTCCGGCGGTTCTTTCTCCCCTGTCATGACAGGCTGATTCAGCAGGCTTACAATGCGTTCACCTGCCATGGCGTCATATTTAAACGCAGGCAGGCGCATAATGGCAACTGATAGTGGATCAAAAATACGAGTGCCTACTAGCAAAAACATGGCAAATAAAGGAACCGTGATTTCACCACCTAATATGAGATAAACACCCACGATTGTCATCAAAGATAAGCCTGTTTGTGTAAGGGCAATTGCGACTAAAAAGAAAGGACCGAGTACGCCTTCCAGTTTGATGCTTTCTTTCATATAACGATAAAAGGCCTGCTCCAATCTTTTGAAATTTTCACCTCGCAGGTTGTAGGCTTTGATGACCTTCATGCCAAGGAGGTATTCCTGCAAACAATTTGCCTGAACGATTTTTGCTTTAGAATGACTTTTGCCGAGTTTGTGTTCCAAGCCAGAAACTCCCCATAGCAACAGCATGGATATAGGAAATCCTGCAAGCATGGCTACAGCCATTCGCCAGTCCATAAAAAGCAGACCAATAAAAGCCAGGATGGGTATAATAGTACCACTTACGAGTTGTGGTAAAAGGTTTGTCATGGCATTTTCTAAATGGGTAAAATCATTCATCATCATGTGGCCCAGTTCTCCAGGGTCCTTTTTCATGAGGAAGCCAAGAGGGAGTTTGCGCATATGCTCGGCTAGATGTGTTCGTCCTTCAGCAGAGGACTCGTACGCACCCCGGTAAGTGGCACGGTAAGACATCCGTTCGCATAGAAACACAAGGACAAGGAATAATACCATGCCTCCCCACGCCAGCCACAAACCTTGTGTATTCAAAGAAGGCTGTTCTTTTGCGTAGTATGCGTAAATCATGCTCACCGCCGCGGCCATACATCCGAACGGAAATATGTTGGCCAAATTGGCTAAAACCGCCCAAAGAATAGGCTTCAACATTTTTTTGGGGTCGCCTGCAGTGATGTTGCGCAGTTGCTCCATTATCACGCGAATTCCTCCTTCTCCTGTAAAATATCGATTTTCCAGTCTGTAGAAGATGTGTAGGCGTCCCACATGTTTTTATACAAACCGCCGTGAGAAAGAAGCTCGTTATGGGTGCCTATATCGTCGATTTGCCCATCCTTTAATACAACGATCTGATCCGCCTCACAGATGGTTGTCAAACGATGAGCGATGATGAGCACCGTTTTGTCCCTGATAAGTTCCCGTAACGCAAGCTGCATTTGATATTCGTTTTCTGGATCAGCATAAGCTGTGGCTTCATCCAGTATAAGAATGGGTGCATTTTTCAATATGGCTCTTGCTACGGACACCCGCTGTTCCTCACCACCGGAAAGATATACCCCGCCCTCGCCGATGAGCGTATCGTAGCCCTCGGGCAAACGCTCAATAAACTCATGGCATTGGGCTGCTCTTGCCGCTGCGTGTACTTCCTCTTTCGTTGCAGTCGGCCTGCCTGCCAGAATATTGTTGTAGAGTGTGTCTGAAAACAGGAAGGTATCCTGAAATACAAAGGAGAGGGTATCCATCAAATCGTGCATTCTCATGTCGCGAGTATCCACACCGCCAATAGCGATGCTTCCGTTATGCACATCCCAAAACCGGGGGATGAGCTGGGCAACGGTAGATTTTCCAGAGCCGGAGGGACCAACCAGCGCGGTGATTTTCCCCTGAGGTGCAGTAAAGCTGATTCCTTTTAATACCTCTGCGCCACTCCCGCCACCGTAAGAAAAGAAAACATCATGGAACCCGATGTCATAAGAAGAGGGGATTTGCCGAGATTCAGTCTCTTTTATGGTCGGTTCCTCGAATATTTCGTCGATGCGGTTGACCCCTTCGACAATGACATTAAGGGTGGAGGCAAAGCTGTTAAGTTTGAAAATTGGTGTGGAAATGCCTGGTGTTAAAACAAGAAAAAACAGCAGTGTTGCAGCAAAGGCCACATTATCAGGATCGTTGCTGATAAAAAACAGTCCGACAGGCAGGAAAAAGGTTGCCAGCGATAAAATGATGACCTTAAAGGATACATAACCGTTTTGAAAATTGTCCGTATACTTGACACTGAAATTACGGTAATGAAGCATGTCGTTATGGAACTTTCGAAACGAGTGAACTGTTTGCCCGAAGATTTTGATGGAGGGCATGCCTCGCACATACTGGATGGATGAGGTATTAATGTTTTCGAGTGCGTTAAAATACTCCCTTAGCCCCTCTTTTGCTTTTTTGCCGGCCATCATGGAGTATTGGGAGGCAAATCCGATCAGCATAGGAATGACGCATGCCAGGGCAAACCAGATATTCAATGAAAACATGATTATAATGATTGCCACGATCATGACGGCTGTGTTAATCAGATCGGGTAGCTGATGGGCGATAAAAAGCTCAATTTTCTCCACATCCTGCTCGACGATTTTTTTTATTTTTCCCGTGGCATTTTTATTGAAATAGCCAAGAGGGAGTGCTCCTATGTGATCCGATAGTTTTACCCTAATACCATACAGAATACGAAATGCGGCAATATGCGAGCACATCCCCCCGACATACATAAAAAAATACCCTAACACTATTCCCACAACACCCCAAATGGCCCACCGCAAAACATACGCAGCATCCACGGCTGAAATATCCGAAGCATGAGTCAAAAGCTCGACCATTACATAGTATACGGAGATATATGGAACCAGCATTAAAAATACGCTTACGGTAGACAAAATCCCCGACCACACCATAAGCGACTTCTTTTCACCTGCAAGCTCCAACAGCCTTGGGATTCCTTTTTTTCTTTTATGTTTCAACGGTGCTCACTCCCTTCTGCTGATTTTTCAGCTCGATAACTTGATCACATGCAAGTTTGGAAAGGATATCATCATGCGTAATCATGACAACGGTTTTTCCCGCCTGTGCAAGCTTTTTCACCCATGCAGCAACGTTAAGGACGCCGTCGCCGTCAAGTCCGCTGGTTGGCTCATCGAGTATAATCAATTCCGCGTCTGAGCAGTAAGCCGCAGCCATGGTAACCCGCTGCTTTTCACCGCCGGATAGGGACGCCGGGTGTCGTTCCCGCAACTTTTCCAGATCGAACGCAGCCATCGCTTCATAGGCTCGTAAGCGAAGTGCATCATGCAGACGCCTGCCCAAAACAATTTCATTCCCCACACTGTCGGCGTAGAGCTGGTAATCTGCATCCTGCATGACTAGATAGCTGGAGGCGCGTCTCTGGCTTGCAGACATGCGAATTCCCTGGTTAAAGATTGTTCCCTTGTGCTGGCGGAGAAGACCACAAAGAATTTTGCACAGCGTGGTCTTGCCTGTTCCGTTTTCTCCCGTCAATGCAGTAACGCTTCCCTTAGGAAATGTGATGTCCAAATTTTTAATCCCGTCGCCGTTCCTTTTGTAATGATAAGTAAGCCCTTGACCTTCCAGCACAGGTTTTATGGAAGGTATTTCTGCTGATTTGCTCATTGATTGGCTTTTTACCATATCCGGATGGCGCAGACCATACGGACGAACGTCTTCATAGGCAAGCCGGGAAAATTCCTCTTTTGTCCAGGTGCGGACGATTTTACCCTTTTCCATACATACAAAGAGATCGGCAATAGGTAATAGAGGGCGCAGCCGATGTTCGCTGATAAAGAGGGTAGTACCGTTTTGCTTGAACCTGCCGAGGATATCAATTAGGCTTTGTGTGGAACGATGATCCAGATTGGCAGTAGGCTCATCTAGTATGAGTAGCGGTGGTGAAAGAACGGATACGGCGGCAATGGCCACCCGCTGCTTCTGCCCACTGGACAGCATATGCAACGAGCGGTTGAGCAAATGCGAAATGCCAAGCTCTTTCGACTGCTTTTCAATCCGGTTCATAATCTTATCCGGCGAAATACCGAGGTTTTCGGCTGAAAACGCAAGCTCGTCCCGGACGTTATCCATAAAAAATTGGCTGCGCGGGTCCTGAAACACGACTCCCATCAGCCTCGTACGCTCCTCCGGACAAAGGCTGGAGGGACTTCTTCCGCCTATGTTTACCTGACCGGTGAGGTTTCCGACATAAAAGCTGGGTGCAAGTCCGTTGACAAGGCGCATGATCGTGCTTTTGCCGCAGCCTGAACGACCGCATAGTACGACGCATTGCCCGGCTTTCACAGATAAACTGATATTTTCCACACCGCTTTCATTCTCGATATCTCCGTCTTCATGACCATAACGGAAGGTAACATTGTTTAACTCAATCATAGGTTCAGGCCTCCCGTCCAATAAATGGCTGCTCCGATCAGTGCGTATAGTCCTATCGCCATGCCGTCTGCAGCCCTGAATTCTATAGGATGGATGGAGGTTCTGGCACAGCCGCACTCAATTCCTCGCAGTTCGGCAGACGAGGATAGTTCTGCCGACAGTTTCAGGCACCGGACGATCAGCGGCATAAAAAAGCATTCATAGGACATGGCTGGATGCAGCAGGGCGCTGTACCATTGCGGGAAAATGCCCCTGGCCCGGATGCCATCCCGAATGGCTTTCATTTCAAGCAGGACGACGGGAAAGAAACGGATTAGGATGCAGATCATAATCAGAACAGGTTTTGGCACGTAAACTCTCTCAAAAGCACACATGATGCTGCTAGGAGTCGAATGCATCAACACCATCCCAATCATAATCATTGGAATCATTCTGGCAAACGTATAAAGAATGATGGTCGCTGTTCCTGCGCCATTCGGTAAAATGGATAGAATCGCCATTAGAGCTATGTACAACAGCACAAAAGAAAGCGACTTTTTGGACAGTTTGTTACCTAGCATATACAATGCGCTTGCAAGCACCATCAAATGTGCTTGTAATTGATTGCTCACAAGCGTGGAAAGGATGCTTGCCAAAATCAGCACAAACAAATGTGTTTTGGGACCAAGTCTGTTCATACGAGCTTTGCCTTTTTTACATGTTTTTTCATTAGTAAGTTCCCGATAAAGCAACCAGCTAACCCACCGACCGCGGAGATGGCGCACATGAGAAGAATCATGCTTGGGGTATCAAAATAATAAAGCATTGTTTCAAGCTGCTCTGGCGAATAGCCTTTCTTTAAAATAGCCAAATACTGTTCCCGGAAGAAGATAAGCGGTACAACGCCGCAAAGTGACCAGCCCACATAAAAAATAGCGTAGCCGATGGCATTGCGGACAGGACTCTTATAGGAATCGCCTCCCCATAAGACAAGCTCGCAAATAATCCCGATTACAGCCAGTGTAAGCAGGTAATAGGCATAGCCAAAAGCTACAAAATACAAACCTGTAATGATGCACGTAAAAAACAAAACCCCGCGTTTGTCGATTTTATTGGACATAACCATATAAATAGGTCCATTGAATAGCGCAGCAGCTCCCCCTACAACCAGATAAGAAACAATTGTAAAAATCGGACAAATCGTCATAATAATGAGCATTACTACATTGAAAATGGCAAGTGTAATAAAATCTCGCATTTTCCATTTGTTTTGGATGGTTGCTATTTGTGTTTGCATGATAATACCTCCTTGTTTGCTATATAGCCTCTCGTTATTCGCTGATGCGTATATGAATACAAAAATGATAATGATAATCATAATCATTGTCAAAGTTTACTAAAGATGAAATTGCCTATATTTTGGTAAACAGTACCGCTATTTCTTTATTTATCTCAATTTTTCTTCGTTTTTCTTACTTGTGATCCATAATTTTACATTTTATTCTCATAAAAGCATATTTAACAACCTAAAAACACAGAATGGCGAGGGGCTACAAGGATGAAGGGGGCTCTTCGCCTGCTCAGCAGCTTGTATTTCAACAAATACGATTGCCTACTATATGGAATTTACTTAACGTAGTAACAAAAATTTAAGTGGTTTGAAGTAGGAGATTCGAAAAAATCATTATTACAGACCTTGGAAGAGATAATCAAAGAAATAACATTTATATTTACCAAAATTTTTAAAAAACAACCTATAGCATTATTTGTAAATGATTATCATTATCATTATTATATTTCTTATGAAGGAATAAGCGAAAAAGGACAGTGAAAAGTCACCTGCTGGAAGTTTAGGAGCAAAGAGGAGCAAAATACAGCGGAAACGATAAGGCAACATAGTTGTTGTTCAATAGGCTTTTCCAAAGTAGACTCGATGAAATAGCATGACTTATGTAGGAACGGAGGAATTTATAATGGGAACCCCAAAAATAGTTACGCCATGGCTACTAACCTGTCCCGAAGCTAAAGATAAAATTCGCCTTTTTTGCTTGCCCTACGCGGGCGGAGGCGCTTTTGTTTACAGGGAATGGATGAAGGCTTTTTCCGATGATGTAGGCGTATACCCAATACAGCTTCCAGGCAGGGAAAACCGGATAACGGAACCGCCTTTATGTGAAATGGGAAAGCTGGTGGATGCAATTTCCGAAGCGATCATTCCATATTTGCAGCGCCCCTTTATTTTTTTTGGACACAGCATGGGAGCACGAATTGCCTTTGAACTTGCACGAAGTCTTCGAAGAAAACGGAAGCCTCAGCCTTGCTGCTTAATCGTTTCAGGAAGCCGTGCTCCCCATATACCGGAACCAAAACCTCTTCATCATCTGCCGGATGATGAGTTTGCAAAGGAATTGCGTCGCTTTTCAGGCACACCTGAGGCAATTTTGCAAAGCAGAGAACTCATGGAATTTTTCATTCCGATTTTACGTGCGGATTTTACTGTTGACGAAACGTATGTTTATTTGGAGGATATGCCGCTTGATTGCCCGATTGTAGCATTTTGCGGTACAGAGGATATAGAAGCAAACCGGGAAGAGATTGAAGCATGGATACATCATACAAGCTGTGATTTTATGATTGAAATGATGGAGGGGGATCATTTTTTTCTACAAACGCGAAGGGAGCTTCTTTTGCGCTCCGTCTCACAAATCATTTCCCAGCAATTAAAACTATCACTATGAATAATGAGCCATCCTTTTTCTCTTTTTTCACCTCCATAAGCGGATGTATATACATCTGATTTGATAAATCGGCACATTTTTGCGTTTACCAAAATATTGGTAATGTATCTTCTGAAATATGTTGACAATGATTATCATTATCATTAATATGTGTTTATGCGCATCAGTGCGATGAGCTAAAAAATTGGAATTAAACAACAAGATCCGGCTTTAGCTATATGATGATTTCATTCGTATTTATTTAGGAGGAGGATAGAATGAAAGCAAACACGGAGTGGCTTGAACATGCTGTAACAAAATACGAGCAACTTGGCTATTGGGAACCGTTAACCCTTGGGCAACAATTAAGAATATGGGCTGAAAAATACCAGAACAGGGTTGCGTTTGTTGAAGATGATGTCAGACTCACATACATGGAACTTGACCACAAGGTCGATAAGCTTGCTTCTGGCTTTGTCAATATGGGAATCAAGAAAGGCGACAATGTAGTTGTACAGCTTCCGAACAGCATATCCTTCGTGCTCACTTGCTTTGCCCTGTTTCGTATTGGAGCTTTACCGGTTCTTGCATTACCCGCTCATAGAGAGGCCGAACTGGACGGAATTTTTAGCCTTGCTAATCCGGTTGCATATATTATTCCTGCTGCATTTCTAGGTTTTGACTACAAAAAAATGGCGGATCAATTAGTTAAAAAACATTCTTCTGTAAAATTCGTCATTACAGATGGTAAAACCGAAAGCGGCATCAATCTTGCTGATATCAGCATGCCCCCAGTGGATTTGGAATCGCCTTCATACAAAGATACCGCTCTTTTGCTCTTATCCGGCGGAACGACCGGTACTCCCAAGCTAATTCCAAGAACACACGCCGATTATGCATACAATGCAAAAGCATCTGCAACACGCTGCAAACTGAACTCACAAAGTGTCTATCTTGCCGTTCTTCCAGTTGCCCACAATTTTCCGCTCTGCTGCCCTGGAATCCTTGGAACTTTATCAGTCGGTGGCAAGGTCGTTATGTGCAAAACCACAAGCTGCGATGAAGCTTTTCCACTTATTGAAAAAGAGAGAGTGACCATAACCGCTCTTGTTCCTTCCGTTGTGACTTTATGGCTTGAGGTGCTGGAGTGGGATACCACAAGTGACATTTCAAGTCTTGAAGTTCTTCAGGTGGGCGGTTCTATGCTGGATGAAAATCTTGCAAAACGTATCATACGGGAAATGAAATGTAGACTTCAACAGGTTTTTGGTATGGCGGAGGGCCTCATTTGCTGCACTTCGATTAGCGATCCTGATCCGATTATTTATAGCTGCCAGGGACGTCCGCTTTCGGATGCTGATGAAATAAGAATTGTTGATGCGGATGGGAACGATGTCGCGGAAGGAGAATATGGAGAACTGCTTGTGCGAGGTCCCTATACAATAAGCGGTTACTACAAAGCGCCCGAACAAAATCGCAAGGATTTTACTTTTGATGGGTTTTATCGTTCAGGGGACAGGGCGAGAATCACACCGGATGGCAATATCCAACTTGGGGGGCGCATCAAAGAGCAAATCAATCGGGCAGGCGAAAAGATCATGCCTTCTGAGGTAGAATCTTATCTACGTTCACATCCGGATATAAAAGACGCTGCCTTGATCACCCTTCCTGATAAAACCCTTGGAGAGAAAAGCTGCGCATATTTGATAACTGATAATAGGGAAATCAGCCTTTCGGATATTCATAAATTTTTTAATGATATGGGGGTTGCACGCTATAAAATGCCGGATCAAATCAAATTCATAGATTTCTGGCCGCTTACTAGCGTTGGCAAAGTCAATAAAACAAAACTGAAAGAGATGGCGGTAGAACTTGATCGCAAAGAAGAGGATTACCAGACATCCTACCTTGAAGAAACTATCAATTTTGGGGGGGATGCTCATTTTGCGGCATCACAAATAGTAGAACTAGGCCTTTTTGAAAACTACCTTCTTTACGAAAACGGGGAAGAGTTGTCTTTGGGGATGGGGGTTCATGCCTTTTTATCCGTTGATGCTGAATATACAACACTAAAAATAGACAGTAGGACGCTTCAGTTTGAAAATAGCATATTAAGTGAAAACATTGATAGAGCCTTTTCGTCAATTATGCTCAAAAACTGGCGTGCCTATGGAACAGCTAATTTCGGATTGTCCCGTTATAATCATAAACTACCGCTTCTATCTGAAGATAATTGCCTGCTGAAACTATTCATTCCTGAAGTTGAAGTGCGATTTACGAAAGGCTCTATCCTTTTGAGAGTCTTGGGAGGGGAGCGATTCAAAGAGTTTAGCAAACTAGTAAGGAATATATTGGATATTGGTCATAACGAGGGCGCTGAAAATAGTCTTGCGAAAAGGGTGGACAAGAAAAAGCTGGAGGTCCCAGAGGTAAATACTTATGATTCTAAAACGTATATGAAGAGCGTGGCGGATGCTGTGAAGGAAATTCGGGGGCGCAAATATCATAAAGTGATTTTATCCAGAAAAATCCCGCTTCATCAAGAGCTTGATATGGTTGCCAGTTATATTGCAGGAAGAAAGGTCAACTCTCCGGCAAGATCATTTCTTCTCAGTCTCGACGGCTTGAGCGCGGCCGGCTTCAGTCCTGAAACGGTTGTCGAAGTCGACAGCCAGGGATGGGTAAGCACTTTTCCGCTTGCAGGAACACGCGCAAGCGGCTGCAGTGAGGAAGAGGGGAACAAGCTCAGGGATGAGCTGTTGAATGATCCAAAGGAAATTGCTGAGCATGCGGTTTCCGTGAAACTGGCGTTTGAAGAGCTGATAAGCGTGTGTGATTCTGAAACTATTGCTATGAGCGATTTCATGTCAGTTGTAAATAGAGGAACTGTTCAACATATTGCTTCAAGATTGAAAGGGAAACTTAAACCTGGCTACAACTCATGGCATGCATTTAATGCCCTTTTCCCTGCTGTAACAGCTTCAGGTATTCCAAAAAAAGAGTCCATTGATGCCATAGGAAAATTTGAATCCCATCCCAGAAATCTCTACAGCGGATGTGTCATAACTTTTGACAGCGACGGTACTATGGACGCCGCCCTTGTGTTACGGACCATTTTTCAGAAAGATAAGAGCGCATGGCTTCATGCTGGAGCAGGTGTAGTTGAGATGTCCGTACCATCCAGGGAGCTGGAAGAAACGTGCGAAAAGTTGAGTAGCTTCTCCAGGCAGTTGGTCATCTCCAGCCGTGAAACGGAATACGAGAGGCAAATATAGGGTCACTATCAGGGAAAGGAGTTGTTGTGATGAAACGTACGCTAAATGGTACTCAATCTTCAACCTATATATCCTCATTAAGTTATGAGGAGGTGCGGGCGCAGATTAAGGCCGTGCTGCCTTCGCCTGTAGAGTTTGATGATGATCAGAATTTGATCGAGCTTGGCTTGGACTCATTACAAATGATGAGGCTGGTCAACAAGTGGCGACGGGATGGCTCCACCGTTACGTTCGCTGAGTTAATTACCGCGCCTCGCCTGAGTGAATGGTGGCCTTTATTGAACAAGGACAACACAGCAAATTCAGGGGCCGATGAGTGTACAAAAGGGATTGAAAGGTATGAGAATGTACAGGGCCCCTTTCCACTTACAGATGTCCAATATGCATATTGGATTGGACGCCGGGACGATCAGCCTCTTGGCGGAGTCGGGTGTCATGCCTATTTGGAGATAGATGGAAAGGACGTTGAGCCTGAGCGCCTAAGGGCGGCATGGGAGCAATTATTGATGCACCATTCTATGCTTCGGGCGAGTTTTCTGGCTGATGGGCAACAAGAAGTGCTGGATTTCCCTTTCACAAAAGCAGTACCCGTACATGATTTGCGTCTTTATATGGAGGATGAGCTCACACTAGAACTGGATCGTATACGTAATCGGTTATCGCATCGTCGTTTGGCTGTAGAGGCGGGAGAGGTAGCTGGTCTTGAATTGAGCCTATTGCCAGGAGGACGTACTCGACTTCATTTTGATATTGACTTGCTTGTAGCTGATGTGCAAAGTTTGCATATTATTTTACGAGATTTGGCTGCAGCTTATGCCCGTGGTTGCCGGCCTGCAGCGCCGCTCAACTGGAGCTTTGCCGAATATGTAGAGCAAGAAGCACGACGTCGGATTTCAGACAAAAAACGGGCCGCTCAATATTGGAGTGAACGTCTGTCAACAATGCCTGCGGCCCCGGGATTACCATTAAAGGAAAAACCGGAAACGATAAAAACACCGATTTTTAATAGAAGAAATTATTTCATAAAAAGAGCGGATTGGATTCTTTTGCAAAAACGGGCCGCAGCTTATCGAGTCACACCAGCGATGGTGCTATTAACCGCTTATGCGGAAGTCCTAGATCGATGGAGCACTAATTCGCAATTCCTCATTAATATGCCATTATTTGATCGTCAAACCGGAAAAGCCGGCATTGAAGACGTTGTAGCCGATTTTACAAACTTGCTTTTGTTGGCTGTTGACTGCAGTTCCCAGCAATCCTTTTTAGAACGGGTACGCAGCGTTCAGGCACAATTTCATCAGGATGTAGCTCATGCGGCGTATTCCGGAGTGCAGCTTCAACGTGATCTGGCGCGTGTCCGCCAGGGAGAACGAGATTTCGCGCCTGTCGTTTTTGCATGCAATCTAGGTACCCTACTTATCAATGATGAATGCCGTAATACCTTGGGTAAGCTGTCTTACATGATCTCGCAAACGCCTCAGGTATGGCTTGATTTTCAGACATATGAAATGGATGACGGCCTCTTGCTGGCATGGGATGCCATTGATCAGTTGTTTCCCGATGGTATGATTGATCAAATGTTTACCGCATATATCCAGCTTATGAATTGGCTGGTGGCGGATAACAATGACTGGCAATCTTCGCCGAATATTCTTCTCGCTTCGAAACAGAAAAGCAGGGACATGGCTGCTGAATGGTCGCCTTCACAGCCAGCCCAATGTTTACATACATCCTTTTTTGCTGTTGCCGCTGCGAATCCGCAAGCAACGGCACTTATAGACAGTTATTCGAATACGTATTTTTCGTATGGCGAACTATCCAGCTACGCATTGCGGGTAGCGGCATTCCTCAAGGAAGAAGGGGTAAAGGAGGGCGATCCTGTTGCCATCACCCTGCCGCGAGGAATAGAACAAATAGCCGCAGTGCTTGGCATATTGGCAATCGGGGCTTGCTATGTTCCGATCGGCATTGAGCAGCCAACTGCCCGTCGGGAGCGTATTCACAAAAAAGCGGACATCCGTTATGTTCTTACCGATTATGAACGAGCCCAAACCTTGGACTGGCCTGCCAACACCGTCGTACTTCATATTGCCGATGCAGCGAATATAGCCCCCTTAGCCGAACCTGTTGAAATATCTGCGGAGCACTTGGCCTACATCATATTTACTTCAGGTTCCACAGGAGAACCAAAAGGGGTTGAAATCAGCCATTCTGGGGCATGGAATACTATTTCAGATATCAATCGACGCTATAAGGTCGGCTCAGCCGACCGCATTTTAGCAGTTTCATCCCTTGATTTTGATCTTTCCGTCTATGACATATTCGGGCTGCTAAGTGCGGGAGGCTCACTTGTGCTGATGACGGAAGACACACGCCGTGATGCAGTACATTGGTTAAAGCTGCTAAATAAGCATGAGGTTACGCTATGGAATTCAGTGCCTGTATTGCTCGATATGTTGCTGACAGTTGCGGAAAGCGGGCGGCACAATATGTTGCCGCTTCGCCTAACGATGCTTTCCGGCGACTGGATTGGCCTGGATTTACCATCGCGGTTGAAACGTGTAGCCGAGCATAGTCATCTGGTTGCAATGGGGGGAGCCACAGAGGCTTCTATCTGGTCGAAC
Source organism: Aneurinibacillus aneurinilyticus ATCC 12856 (assembly GCF_000466385.1). Lineage (GTDB taxonomy): Bacteria > Bacillota > Bacilli > Aneurinibacillales > Aneurinibacillaceae > Aneurinibacillus > Aneurinibacillus aneurinilyticus. Next base: position 30,713 of record NZ_KE952871.1, on the reverse strand, counting down.
TTTTTTGATGTTGCTTTGCCACTGCCTGTGCAATGGAAATCCATTCCATATGGTCGCCCGCTAGCCAACCAGGTCTATCGGGTTGTGGATAGAAAGGGGAGGGATTGCCCCGACTGGGTAGCCGGAGAATTGTGGATTGGCGGGGCCGGTGTCGCGCGAGGGTATCGGGGAGATCCAGAGCTTACCGCAGATCGTTTTGTAAGTTGGAATGGTTCCCTTTGGTATCGAACTGGCGATCTGGGGCGATATTGGCCGGATGGCAATATTGAATTTCTGGGTCGTGAGGATTTCCAGGTCAAGATCAGGGGTCACCGTATTGAGTTGGGCGAGATTGAAACGGCATTGAGGCAACATCCAGGTGTACGTGATGCTGTGGTTTCAGTGGTGGGCGATCCCCGGGGAAATAAGCATCTTGTAGGCTATGTGGTTCCTGTGAGGGAAAGTGAATTATCTTTGTTTGACAGCGAAAATATTGACCTGGAAAGGGCAAAAGATTTCTGGGCCGGTTTGGTGAGTACGGGCCGCAAGCAGGTACGGCAGGCTATGCCTCAAGGGATTAACTTCGAGGATTTTTCTGTGTTTTGGGAATATATAGAACGCTTAAGTGTTTGTTATATTTGCCGTACTTTGAAAAAAGCAGGTGCTATCCTTCCGCCGGGGGAGAGGTACACCCTTGAGACTCTGATGCATCGTTGCGGAATTCAACATCGTTATCGTGAGCTGATTAAACAGTGGCTTGGAATCCTGGAAGGTGAAGGATTATTAAGAAAAGAAGAAATAGATACCTTCGTTAACATCAGTATTTTACCGACAGAGCTATTCGAAATGTTAAAAGAAAGCAGGGCATATCCTGCATGGGAACAATATACTCAGGGCCTTTTACGCTACTTACAGCAGCTCGACAATGTCAACATGAATCTGCTAACTGGTGATATTGAACCGCTGGAGTTTTTCTTTTCAGATGACCTTTCTCTGTCTCCGACTGATCTTATGCAGACTCTCCCCGGAGTGGATTACAGAAACAGCATTGCAAGAAGAATTATGGAAACAATCGCTCACGGGTTCCCCAGGTCTGGACCGATACGCATATTGGAAGTCGGCTCAAGGAGCGGGGATTTAACTGAGTCTTTGTTATCCTTACTAACGCCTGACAGGGCCATTTATACTTACACAGATAATTCTACCTTCTTTACGAATGCGGCTAAAAACAAATTCAAGAATTATTCGTTTGTTCAATATCAACTGTTGGATATAGACCAAAATCCGCAAGCCCAGGGATATGATACTCATTGTTATGACGTCATTATTGCATCCGATTCCTTGCACCGTGCGCGGAATATTGAAACCGCTCTGGCGCATACACAATCCCTTTTGGCTCCCGGAGGCCTGCTGATTCTGCTGGAGATGACCCGCAATAGCCGTTTGCAACAAATAAGCACAGGATTTCTCGAAGAAGGCTTTACCCGTTTTGAAGACAAAAGATGTGCAGAACACCTTCCACTTCTTTCGACGGAAACATGGCAGAACGTTTTGCAGTCACAAAAATTCGCTGAAGTTGCATCCTTCCCCGAGCACGGCGATCCGACAAGCATATTTGGCCAGCATGTCATAGTAGCTCAGGCGCCTTATCATATAAAGCGCTTCAAGCCGGAAGAACTTTCCGTTTTTTTGAACCGGAAGCTGCCTGCTTACATGCTTCCTTCTGCCTTTATACCTTTGAACGAACTGCCGCTTACTTCTAACGGTAAGGTTGATCGACAAGCGTTGCCGACTCCTGACAATCTAATAAAGGCTAAGTCAAAAAAAGTCTTTACAGCTCCGCGGACGCCGCTTGAATCATCTCTTGCGGCTATCTGGTGCCAGAGTTTTGGAATGGATCAGGTAGGGATTACCGACAACTATTTCGAGCTGGGAGGAGATTCGTTACTCGCCACCAAGCTAAGTGTTATGGTACGCAAAAACCTTGGGGTGGAGCTATCGTTGGGGAGTATATTTGAAAGGCCAACTATCGCTGAATTGGCTGAACATGTTCAGATGCTTATGGAAAAGAAAGTGGAAACTACCGATTCTGCCGTCTGCTTGCCTCAAATCGTTCCAGTTCCCGAGCAGCGCCACCTTTCTTTTCCACTGACCGATATTCAACAGGCCTACTGGGTTGGCCGAAGCGGAGTTTATTCGTTAGGCAATGTAGCCACCCATTGCTATTTTGAGATTGAAGGTACGGATTTGAACCTTGAGCGGATTAATAGAGCCTGGCAGCGTCTGATTGATCATCACGAAATGATGAGGACTGTAATTATGCCTGATGGTCAGCACCAGAGAATTTTGGATCAGGTCCCCTCCTACCAAATCAAAATCAAGGACTTACGGGGGAAAGATCCTGAAAGCGTTGAGGCTGAGCTGAAAAAAATTCGTGAAGAAATGTCCCACCAGGTTCTTTCTACTGACGAGTGGCCGTTGTTTGATGTTCGGGCATCCCGCTTTGGAGAACAATATGTTCGCCTTCATATTAGCTTTGATAACTTGCTTTTTGACGGATGGAGTATGTTTCATCTTCTCAGTGAATGGACCAGGCTCTATCATAATCCGGATATTTCTCTGTCTTCCCTTGAATTATCATTCCGAGATTATGTCTTGGCCCTGGAACGACTCAAAGAATCCGATGTATACCGGCGTGACAAGGAATATTGGGTTAACCGTCTGCCTGATTTGCCACCAGCTCCAGAATTGCCTCTGGCTCAAAATCCAGAAGCTATTTTCGAGCAACGCTTTAGTCGCTTGGATGCAAGGCTTAGTTGCCAAACATGGCAACAGCTCAAGAAGCGAGCGGCGGAGATGGGCCTGACCCCTTCTGGAATACTGCTGACAGCGTATGCCGAAGTTCTCGGTGTTTGGAGCAAGCGCCCTAGGTTTACGATTAATCTCACACAATTTAATCGGCTGCCATTGCATCCTCAAGTTCATGATATTATAGGTGATTTTACTTCGTTGACTTTGCTGGCTGTGGATCATTCATCAGGAAAGACATTTCTTGAACGGGGCCGGAATTTGCAGCAACAACTTTGGCAGGATTTAGATCACCCTTATGTTGGGGGGATACAGGTACAGCGCGAATTAGCCAAACAAAACGGGGAACACCATGGTGTAGCGATGCCGGTCGTGTTTACAAGCGCTTTGGGGGTCGACCAGTGGAGTGGAGAGGATTCCGACGAAAAGTGGCTGGGAAAACTCGTCTACAACATAACACAAACACCGCAAGTGTGGCTTGATCATCAAGTCGTAGAACAAGATGGGGAACTACTGTTAATTTGGGATGCGGTAGAAGGGCTTTTCCCGGAGGGACTTCTTGCTGACATGTTTGAAGCCTATTGCCATCTTTTGCAGCGTCTGGCCGATGAAGAAGCGGCATGGCGGGAAACAGTACCGAACCTTGTTTCCGTTCCTTGGCTTGAAACAAGAATTGAAGCCAACCATACGGATGCGCCTGTATCTTCGGAAACGCTCACCCGTTTATTCGGTAAACAGGCTGCCCGGCAATCGGAACATTCGGCAATCGTTTCTCCTGATCGTACATTGACCTATGGGGAGCTGTCCTTTCTTTCTGCTAATGTAGCAGGTTGCTTGCGAGAAAAGGGGGTGCAGTCGAATACACTGGTTGCAGTAGTAATGGAGAAAGGCTGGGAGCAGGCTGTGGCATCGCTTGGGATTCTGGAGTCCGGAGCCGCCTATCTACCTATAGATCCGGCTCATCCTGAGGAGAGGCGTTGGCAGCTTCTGCGTGACGGACATGTACGTATTGTTCTTACCCAGTCCTGGCTGGATGGGAGATTGAACTGGCCTGGGAATGTCGAGCGATTGTTTGTTGATCGGATGACATTAAGAGACAAGGCAATGCGTCCGCTACCATTTGCAGGACAACCGGAAGATTTGGCCTACGTTATTTATACTTCTGGATCGACAGGTTTACCTAAGGGGGTTATGATTGACCACCGGGGCGCTGTCAACACCATTCAGGATGTGAACAAGCGTTTTTCCGTAGGGCCAAAAGATCGGATACTAGCCCTTTCCAACCTGAATTTTGATCTTTCGGTGTATGACATTTTCGGCATCCTTGCAGCGGGTGGAACGATTATCATGCCTGAAGCGGATAAAGCCAGAGATCCTTCTCACTGGATTGAATTGATGCAGCAAGAGCAAGTCACGGTGTGGAACACGGTTCCGGCATTGATGCAGATGCTGCTAGAGTATGCTTCTGACCGGGACGTAGTAATGCCACAATCCCTTCGTTTGGTATTGCTAAGCGGTGACTGGATACCTTTGGATCTGCCGGACAAGATTAAGGCCCATTTTCGTGGTGTCCAAGTGATCGGTCTGGGAGGGGCTACAGAGGCATCGATTTGGTCTAACTTGTATCCGATTCAAGAAGTTAATCCGAATTGGAAAAGCATTCCTTATGGTCGTCCCATGGTCAATCAGCGCTACTATGTGCTCAATGAATTTATGGGAGATTGTCCCGTTTGGGTGCCGGGTCAGCTTTATATTGGTGGGATTGGTCTTGCCAAAGGCTACTGGAAAGATGAGAGTAAGACCAGAGATAAGTTTATTCATCATCCCCGTACAGGTGAACGGCTCTATCGTACAGGCGATTTAGGACGTTATTTACCGGATGGGAATATAGAGTTTCTGGGACGTGAAGACTTTCAGGTGAAAATTAGGGGCCATCGTATTGAATTAGGCGAGATCGAAACAACGCTGAAGCGTCATGACGGGGTAAAGGATGCTGTAGTTACCGTATCAGATGAATCATACGGAGAGAAGCGCTTGGTTGGATATGTGGTTCTTGATCATCAGAAAGGCTCAGAACTATTTGAAACTGAGCACGTAGATCCTGCCATCTGCGCATCACGTTGGCAGGCCATTAGCAGCACCGGCCAGCTTCAGGCATTGCGAATTCCAGATTTCGTAGATGTTGAGGCGATCCGGGTATTTATGGATGATGCAGAACGTTTAAGTTTTGTATACATTTGCCGCACTTTGTATAACATGGGGATTTTCTTGTACGAAGGGGAGCAGTATTCCATTGATGAGCTGATGTGTCGCTTTCAGATACATCCCCGCTACAGGACCTTGATTCTTCATTGGTTGAATGTACTTATAGAGGAGGGATTGCTGGAAAAAAATGAAGCCGGTATGTATCTGAATCACCATTCTTTGTATGAAGAACTGCCTGATTTCACCCAGGATGGCGAGCTATTAGTATCTCCGCGCTTATCAAAAAAGGCATTGGCGCTTGCTGCCTTTTTCTGGCGCGATCATTCATCGTATATTAGTTTGCTTAAAGGTGAAATTGATCCACTTGAGCTTTTTCTTACGGAAGATTCCTTTTTGACACCTGAGGGATTGAGCCAGTTTGACCTTGCTCGTGAGTATTACGTTAATCTTGCCCGTGAGGTGTTCAGTACCATTGTGAATAGTCATCCGTCAGATAAGGAGATACAGGTGCTGGAAATCGGAACAAGGGCGGGAAGCCTGACAGAAGCCCTTGTGTCTATTCTGCCCATGGATCGAGGCCGGTACCTTTACGCTGATGAGTCTTCATTTTTTGCAGACAGGGCAAGAAAGATATTTGGAGAGATGGCTTCCCTTGAATACGGTTTATTTGATATGAACACAACGCCGCTTCAGCAAGGGTATGAGCCCCACTATTTTGATGTGATTGTTGCAGATAATACCCTGCACCGTACTCGTAATATAGAAACGACACTGGGATACTTAAAAACAATGCTGGCACCCGGAGGGTTTCTGCTCTTAATCGAAGCAACGCGTAACAATCGCCTCATGCTAACTACAGTCGGGTTTTTCGAGGATGGATTCAGCCATCTTGAGGATGAGAGGAAACTGAATCATCTTCCCTTAATTACGGCAGAAAAATGGCGTGAAGTGTTAAATAAACAGGGATTTTCAAACGTGGTGGCGTTTCCGGAAAGCGGTCAAGCCGCAGATAGATTCGGCCGGCATGTAATCGTGGCGCAGGCGCCTGAAACAGTCAGGGTATTCAAGCCGGAGATTTTGTCCGATGCCATGCGGCGAAAGCTACCTGATTACATGGTACCGACCACGTATGTGTTGCTGGATAAGCTGCCTCTTTCAGCTAATGGGAAGGTAGACCGCAAAGCACTTGCGGAGCTTGGTAAGGAAAGGGAGAACCTGCCTAAAAAGACGCACGTTGCACCTTTTACCGAAACGCAAATGAAAATAGCAAGTGTTTGGGAAGAGATACTTGATTGTAACAATGTGGGAATTCACGACAGTTTTTTTGCATTAGGGGGGGATTCGCTACGTGCGATTCAATGCATCAATCTTCTAAGAGAGCGATACCAGATAGATTTATCTTTGCAAAATCTGCTTGAGTCTTCTACGATTCATCTGCTTGCTCAGTTTATCGAGGCGGGTGATCCAGAAACAGAGCAATTAGCAGCGAATTATGAAGAAGGAACAATATAAAATTCATGTTTGGCTAGGTTGTTTGCCAAGGGCACATTGGAGTCATAAAGAAATGTGAGAACAGAAGCCCCATCGTCTTCAAGGAGAACGAACAAGCATTTGAGATTGGTCAGCCTTGTTTTCTCTTTGGAGGCTATTAGGGGTAAGCAGGTTAAGAGGGGGGAGAGCATTGGATAAGAAAACGATCGGCATTCTGGGAGCCACGGGATATGTAGGCAGAGCAGCGGTTCAAACGATTCTTTCTTTTACGAATCACCACCTTCTGCTTGGAGGGCGGAATCAGGAGAAACTTTGCAAACTTTTCCCAATGATAGAATCAAGAGCGGATTATTTACAAGTGGATATTTACAACAGGGAGCTGCTTTATCACTTTTGCGGCAAATGCGATATTGTCGTAAATTGTGCGGGTCCTTCAAAACAAATGTTAGATAGGGTTGCATCTGCATGTATTGAACAGAGTGTTCATTACGTAGATGTTTCAGGCGATGAGCATCTCTATAAGCAGTTGATGAAGAGAAAGCAGGAAATAGAAGAGAAAGAGCTGCTGTTTATAATCTCTGCGGGGGTATATCCTGGTTTATCCGAAATATTCCCCGCTTACGTCGCCGAAACCTATTTTGACAATATTGATTTGCTCGAATTATTTTTTGCAGGCCAAGGCGGATTTTCATTGAATGCGGCCTACGACATTGTGTGCAGCATTGAAGAAGACACCGGCTTAGGAATGACCTATTGCAAGCATGGTGAGGCCAAAAAAATAGATGGGCCATTTCACCGGAATTATTCACTGCCTGTTCCAGCGGGTAAACGCGACACGTATCCGGTTTTAAACGAAGAATTTACGCAAATGGCAAAAAGAAAGAAAATCAAATCCGCATACTTTTACAACACATACCAAAATAATTCTATACTAAACCAATTTGTGATGATCAAGGCTTTGGAACAATATAAAACCGAAGAACAGAAAAGAGCGTCTGCCAAGATGTTGACAGAACAATTCGGTGAAAAGAAAAAGGAAACGAATGATTTTACCATGCTTCATCTAATCGCAACCGGAAACAAAAATGGTAAGAAATTGCAATTGGTTTCAACTTTCCTGTATCAAAACGATTGGAATACGTTGTCCGGTATTATTGCAGCAAATGTTGCTAGATTGATGGTGGAAGGGAATAGAAGAAAATCTGGGTGTTTTTTTGTAGCGGAAGGAGTTCATGTTACCAAACTGATCGATAGAGTCGGGAAACAAAATATTGACCTTAAGCACACATTAACGGAATTAAGGTAGAGGGTGAAATATGGTAGAGAATACTAGGTTACGGACCGTGGTATGTGGTTCACGATTTGGACAGTTCTATCTTGAAGCTGTAAAAGCACTGCCAGAACAATTTGAATTGGCAGGCTTGGTAGCTAAGGGCAGCGAGCGCTCCCGAAAATGCGCAGAACGCTACGGAATTCCGTTATATACAGAGGTTGATCAGCTTCCTGCTAACATTGATTTTGCCTGCGTCGTATTACGGTCCGGGGTTATGGGCGGCAACGGCAGCGAGCTGTCGCTCAAACTGCTTGCCCGCAACATTCACGTTATTCAGGAGCAACCGATCCATCACAAGGATTTGGCTGCTTGCCTGAAGATGGCACGACAGCACGGGGTACATTTTCGAACAGGTGATCTATATGTGCATTTGCCTGCTGTGCGCCGTTTTATTGCCTGCACCCGCGCGATGCTGGAACAGCAACCTGCCCTTTACATTGATGCGGCTTGCGCGACTCAGGTTTCTTACCCATTGATGCATCTTTTACAGGAAGCCTTGCCGACCATTCGTCCGTGGAAGATTAGCCATGTGATAAAGGGTGAGGGACCATTTCAAGTGTTAGCCGGCTTGCTTGGGAAAATTCCGATCACATTGAGGGCCCACAATGAAGTTGATCCACAAGATCCGGACAACCACCTTCATTTATTGCACCGGGTAACGATTGGTGTCGCAGGCGGTAGTTTGTCACTGGTTGATACGCATGGTCCAGTTGTATGGCAACCCCGTTTACACGTTCCGGACTGCCACAATATTCATGGCGCGCTTTCAACTGCACCGCCAGTACATTTACTTGAGAATAGTACACAAATACTAGGAACAGCGGCCCCTACTAGCTATAAGGAAATTCTATTGAAGCAGTGGCCACACGCCATTGGCCGGGATCTATCAGCGATGAGAGAGATAATTATGGAAAATGCTGCAAATTCTGCTATGGATACAAGAGCACAGCAGGAGCTTTTGTGCTCTCGCCAGTGGCAAGATTGGACCCAGGCATTGGGCTATCCGGTTTTGCAATCTAATTGCAGTCATCAACCATTATCGGTAGACATTTTAAAAGACGCCGCTTTAAAAATAGTTGAAGATTCCAAGGAGCATTCTGGGCCGATGCCACATCCAAAGGCGGAAAGCGATGTGTTTACTTGCACAGCGTATGCCGAGGATGAAGTTTTAGGCGTTGATGCCAGACAGGTGAAAGAGTGTGTTGCTCGACTGGATGAAGCCGCTTTGTCCTCCATGCTATTTGCCCTACAATCACAAGGAACACTGATAACGGCGGAATATGAATATAGTGAGGCTGACATTTTCTCTGCCGTAAAGGTGGCACCTTGCCATCAGCACGTGCTTTTGCGCTGGCTACAGATTTTGAAGGAACGCGGATATCTTGTGCAACGCGGTGAGAATTACCAATGTGTGCATCGGATGACGCCGGAACGTGTATACGAGCGTTGGAATGCGGTAAAGGGAGTATGGAATGGTAAACTGGGTTCTTCGGTCGTCATTGACTACCTCATGACCAACGCGGAACAGCTCCCACAGCTTATGAGTGGCAACCAGCAGGCTGTCATGCTATTATTCCCCGAGGGTCGCATGAACGTCGCCAATGCTCTATATTGTGATACGAGAATTGCACGGTATTTGAACAAGTCAGTAGCAGAAGCGGTGATTCGTATTGCCGCCGGAAAACAGGCTTCGTGCAATCCTTTGTCAAATGCCGCATCACAAGATTCCCTGCGTATCCTGGAGGTGGGTGCAGGTACCGGAGCAACTACTGATGTGGTCGTTCAGCGGCTAAGAGCTTCTGTTTTCGGGGGAGTGAAACCAGACTATTTGTTTACAGATATCTCTAATTTTTTTCTTGCAGCAGCTCGTGAACGCTTCAAAGATTGTCCCTGGATGCGTTTTAAAATTGTCGATATTGATAAAAACCTTTTTGAGCAGGGCCTGAAACCCGGAAGTGTACATATCGTGATTGCAGCAGGTATGCTTAACAATGCGCGCGACACGGATAAGGTTATACAAGGCCTCATGCAGATCCTCGTTCCAGAGGGATGGATGTTAATCACGGAGCCCACTAGGGAATTTCCTGAAATGCTCATTTCACAAGCTTTTATGATGACTCATCCCGAGGATGATAGGAGAAACACACAAACCACTTTTATGTATACCAAACAGTGGCTGGATGTATTCTATCGGGCAGGCGCCCAAGAAGTTATGGCACTGCCGGATGAAGATCACCCACTTGCTCCTCTTGGACAAAAACTATTTGTAGTGAAGAAGGGAACAACTTAATCCGTAACTCATATGGCCAAAAACAAGAAAAATAGGAGTGTGAACATATGTCCCAAAACCTTGCGGCCAATTGTGCCGAGTTGCTGATGCGACTCCGCAGAGAAGGAATGCTTCTATGGGAAGAAAATGGGAATCTTCGTTATAGAGCACCTGAAGGAATGCTTACAGATAGCGATTTACAGGCATTAAAAGATTATAAAATGGATTTTCTGGATGTGTTGCGGGCTGAATCCCAGCCAGTGACCGTCATACCTGATCCTCAATCTCGCTTTGAACCTTTTCCGCTCACAGATGTACAGTCCGCTTATTTGTTGGGACGCCATGAGTTATTTGGCTATGGAGGTGTAGCTTGCCACATTTACATAGAACTAACCTATCCTGAGCTTGATCCTAACCGGACAGAGGCAGCCTGGAATCAACTCATATTGCGCCACGATATGCTTCGGGCAACGATTGATCAGAATGGACACCAGCAAGTTATGCAGAGCGTACCGTACATGAAAGTGACTTACACCGACACAAGTAGCTGGGAAGAACAGAAAGCAGAAGCTAGGCTTGATGAAATTCGGGAAGAAATGGGGCATCGTATTTATGATACGGCTCGCTGGCCTTTATTTGATATTAGCGTGACCAAAGCACATAACCGTGCTGTTCTGCATTTTTCCATGGAATTTCTCATTGCCGATTGGGCGAGTATTTGGTTGCTTTTGTCTGAATTTGAGGCGCTTTACAAAGAATCAGGGCGGCAATTGCCTGATCTTAATCTATGTTTCCGGGACTACCTGCTCGCTGAACGAAGCTTAAAGAAGACTACTGCTTATTTTACGGATAAAGATTATTGGCTTCGCCGGGTGGATACGTTACCTCCAGCACCGGACCTGCCTTTAGCCAGGCAACAGGATAATTCTGAAACGGTACGCTTCCGGCGCCGTTTCCTTCGGCTAGACAATTCTGCCTGGGACAAGCTTAAGCAGCGTGCTCAAAAGCGGGGATTGACACCAACAGCTGCAGTGATGACTGCTTATGCCGCTGTTATCGAAAGGTGGAGTCGAAGCAAAACATTTTGTCTAAATCTAACGTTGCTGAACCGGCTACCGTTGCATGCTCAGGTCCATGATATTGTCGGTGATTTCACATCGGTTAATTTGCTTGCCGTAGATTGGCGCATGGAGAATTCATTTCATGAACATGCGAAGGCTTTACAAAAGCAGTTGTTTGAAGATTTGGATCATCGCCTGTTTTCCGGGGTAGAGGTCTTGCGAGAAGTCGCTCGCAGGCGTGGGCGGGAAGCTGCTCTGATGCCCGTGGTGTTTACGAGTGCGATTGGTCTTGTTGAGCCGGCTCAAGGCAATCAGCTGATAGGCAAAATTGATAGGCACGGAATCAGCCAGACACCGCAGGTTTTCATCGATTGTCAGGCCATGGATAGCTCAGCAGGGCTACAGGTCAACTGGGATGTGCGCGAAGGTGTCTTCCCTGACCGGATGGTTGACGATATGTTCGATACCTTTGAGGAATTATTGCGTTCATTAGCTAAAACCGATCAAAGCTGGGACACAGGTGAGGTTATAACTTTACCTGCCTGGCAGTTAACAGAGCGGCATCACATCAACGCTACAACAGCACCCTTGCCGGATCAATCATTGCACCAGCAGGTACTGGCACAAGCAACAGCGACACCGGATCTCCCTGCTGTGTTTGATAGCGAAGGTCAAGTTACTTACGGCGAGTTAGTTCAACGGGCAGCAGCAGTGGCCGAAAAGTTAAAAGAATTACATTGTGCAGCCCAAGATCAAGTTGCCGTAGTTATGGATAAATGTGCACATCAAGTTGCAGCAGTATTGGGGGCTTTGTCAGTTGGAGCCGTCTACGTCCCTATTGATACGAGGCAGCCGGAGTTGCGGCGCTTGGCTATGCTAGAGCAGGCGAATGTTCGTTTTGTCTTAACATGCTCAACAACCCAAATACAATGGCCAGACAAAATAAAGACCATTGAAGTAGATAAATTACAGCCACATCAGGAAAATACGCTCATATGTGAGGGGAATCCGAATCTGCCTGCTTATATCATTTACACCTCGGGTTCCACCGGGCAACCTAAGGGAGTCGTCATCAGCCACCGTGCAGCCGCTAACACCATTGCAGATATTAATCGCCGCTTCAATATAAATCAAGGTGATAGAGTACTGGGTCTTGCACAACTGAGTTTTGATCTGTCCGTCTATGATATCTTCGGTCCTCTATCGGTAGGTGGTGCTCTAGTTTATCCAAGCGCTGATCGACAAACCGACCCATCTCACTGGGCCGAGTTAATGGTTGAACATGAGGTTACCGTGTGGAATTCTGTACCGGCATTGATGCAAATGCTGGTCGCTTATTTAAACTCCGAGCTCAAAATAGCCCTGCCAAACCTGCGCCTGGCCCTGCTTTCCGGAGACTGGATTCCGCTGACTTTGCCAGATGCGATTATCAAGCGCTTGCCTGCTGTGCAGGTCATTGGTCTCGGCGGCGCTACAGAAGCATCCATCTGGTCTATTTATCACAATTACAAAGAGCTGAAGGCGGACTGGCGCAGTATTCCTTATGGTCGGCCGCTCGCAAACCAGGGATTTCGAGTGCTGGATTCACAGATGCGTGATTGCCCCGTGTGGGTTACCGGAGAGTTGTATATTACCGGACATGGTCTATCCGAGGGCTATTTAGGTGATCAAGCAACTACTCAGGAGCGGTTTTTGTTGCACCCTGCGGATGGACAGCGGCTTTATCGCACCGGTGATCTGGGCCGCTACACTCCCGGCGGCGAAATTGAGTTTCTTGGTCGCCGGGATAATCAAATTAAAATTAAGGGGCATCGGATCGAACTTGGGGAAATCGAATCAGCACTGCTCAAACACCCTGCTGTTGCCGCAGCCGGGGTTGTGGTAGACGATTCAAGTGATGATAAGGTTTTGTTAGGTGTCGTAGAAACAGCCCGCAAGAAAGAGCGGGATATAGACACAGAAAAATTAGAGTTTAACACATTGGTAAATGGTATCGGTGAACAGGCGAGTGCCATGGCAGATGGAATAAGCAGAGCGGAAGTGAAGTCGGCGATAGCAAACCTTGATCAAGCGGTTCTCAACTCTATGCTGTATGCGCTACAAAAACGGGGATTGTTTTCCGATGGAAAAAAATATTCAATGGAAGATATCTTGCAATGCGACGGGATCGTTCCTAAATTTCATTGGTTAGTTCAGCGATGGGTAGCAAAGCTAACCGAAGCCGGTTTGCTACTGGAGCATCCCGTTAAACATTTTAGCTGCTCTCAAAAACCGGACGGGAAAAGATTAAACGAGTATTGGAAGCAGGCCGAAACATCGTGGACGAAAAAGCTTGGTTCAACGGGATTCACAGCGTATGTAAGAAGCAATGCTGAAAAGCTGCCAGAACTGCTGAGTGGACAGCAGGATCCGGTTTCACTTCTTTTTCCAGAGGGCAAGCTTGACCATGTTCGCTCCTTATACTTTGATCATATTATGGCCAATTACCTGAATCATTGTATTTGTACACTTCTGCAACGCATTGCCGAGAACCAATCAGACAAGCCTTTGCGAATTTTAGAGGTTGGAGCTGGTACGGGAGCAACTACGGAAAAAGTGCTAAAATCCCTGGAAGGCTTCGAAGTAGAGTATTTATTTACAGATGTTACAACCTTTTTTATTCCGGGGGCCAAATCCCGTTTTGGACAATTCCCAGGGATACGCTTCGGCATTTTTGATGTAGATAAGGATTATCGAACTCAGGGACTGGCGCCGAATAGCTTTGATGTTGTGCTGGCTGCCGGGGTATTGGAAAACGCACGTGATATCCCTGCAAGCATGAACAGGCTGGAAGAACTTATTTGTCCCGGGGGTTGGCTCGTATTTACTGAACCAACAGAGGAGCACATGTGGATATTGGCTTCACAGGCGTTTATGATGACGGAACCCGGCGACCATTTACGGTTAGAAGCTTCTTACCTAGACCGGAGTGGATGGATACAGCTATTAAAAGAATTTGGGGATGAACCTGTTTTATCTTTACCTGAAGAGCAGCATAAACTCTCTTCTTTAGGCTTTCATCTGTTTGCCAAGCGTTTTAAACAGGATAGGTTAGCAGTAAGAGCCTCGGAGCTGGAAAACTTTCTCTCATTACGTCTGCCTGCTTATATGCTTCCTTCCCATTTGCAAATTGCTGATGCACTGCCATTGACCGGCAATGGTAAGATCGATCGGCGAGAGTTGGCAAAATGGCGCCCTAAATCGGTAATAAAGAATTCCACCATAGAAACGGATGAGGAAAGGTTAGACACGCTGGAAGCGCAACTTGCTCAGTTATGGGCTGAATCATTGAGTATCCCTAGTATTGGAAGATTACAAAGTTTTTATGAACATGGTGCTGATTCACTCATTATGGCACAAGTGGCTGGTAAGTTGCGTGACAAATTGGCTGGGGATTCTTCACAAGAAGGAATTCCTTTTGATGTATTGCTCAGGCAAATGCTCAATTATCCAACTGTGGCTGCACTGGCAGAATTTATACGCTCTTACAGTCAAGAGGCAGAACATGTGCCTGATGTCTCTTTGCCGGATCTGCAAAGTAAGTCAAGCAATGCTGTGCTCACTTCTTATGGAGGAAATGGGACAGGACCTCTTAGCGTTGTTTTTCACGCTGTTTTAGGTACAATGGATAGTTTTCGTCCACTCCTAGAACATCTCAAGTCTCAAAATGTTGGATGCATAATTGGAATTACAATAGCGGATATTGAACAATATTGCACGATTGAACCATCCGAACTTATTGAAACTGTTGCTGATGATTATGTCGAGCGCCTATTGGAGAATAGTCATAAACAAATGCAACTCATCGGCTATTCCTTAGGCGGATTAATTGCTATTGAAGTTGCCAGGCGCCTGGTTGAAAGGGGAGTACTCCTTACAGATGTGGTTTTGATTGACATTCCCCCGATACTTTTTGATGTTGACGATGATATACTCATTGAAACATTGTTTATTTCCAATCTGAATATCACCCTCGAGCAGGCAGGTTTTGGCGGAGTAGATCAAGATGATTTAGCACGGGGGATTATGCAGATCATCGAAAATAACGGTAATCGTATTCCAAAAGGAGCTTTATGCGAAATTGAAGGGGATGATGGTCTTAATAAAGTGGGCGATCTATTTCGAAGACTGGCAACCTTCAATATGAGAGATCGTTTCACAGCTTATGTCAATGCACTTGCAAAAGCCACAGGGGAGCAGATGCCGGTCGAGATGGCAGAAGGTTTATTTAAGGTCTTTCGCCAAAGCTTTAAGGCTGCCCGATTTACACCTCTACCGTATATGGGAAATATCCGTTTTTTCCTAGCACGTGAACCATTTAGTTTTTTCCCGCGTACCGATGAAATGACACTTGATTTTTGGCGAGAAGTTTGCCTCGGCGAATTTGAAGTGACAGAAATTGAGGGAAATCACTTTAGTTGTATTAAAGAACCAAATGTAACTAGTCTTGCCAGGTTGATATCGGTGCCACTTATTAAGAAATGAGCATTCTTTCAGGCCTACCTCGGGAAATTAAATTTGAAGGGGTTAAAATTAAAAAAGTTCCCCACGATTAGATGATTGGCTCCTGTATTAACATAAAATATCAAGAGTGTTGATTATCCAGTATAATCCAGAGTGTAGCGTCATCACACCGTGCCCCAAACGGGCGTCGGTTCGTCTCCCGCACCGAGAGGCCCAGATGTTTTGCCGGTCCGGCCCTGGCGCCACAAAGCGGCCGTGTCTCTTCCTCGTGAAAAGACGAGGGAACACGCCGACGCGTGCACCTTTTACTTTCTATTGCAAAGGTTTGTACAGACAAGATGATTGACAAAATAGTGGAATGCTAATTTTGCGTAGTAAAAAGGGAGAGACTGCTCCTGTCCTCTCCCTGTATAAAAACTAGCTTGTTTTGAAGCGATTCACCATGGCAGTGAGGTCCTCTGACATCGTTTCCAGCTGTTCTGTATTTTTCATCAGATTTTTTACCGTCGACAATTGCTCTTCTGAAGAAGCATTAATTTCCTCAGCACCCGCCGAGAATTGTTCGGTTATGGAAGAGACGTTTTCTACGTTTTGAGAGATTAGTATACTTTTCTCGGCAAGAGAGGCTAGAAGTTTACTAAACTGCTGTATACTTTCATCAATCTTGCCAACCTTATCTGTAATCGCGTGGAATGTATCATTCATTCGTTGTACAGATTGTGAACCCTCTATAACCTCTGACATGCCCTCTTCAGATACCGCTACAACATGCCTGATCTGACGCTGGTTTTCTGACACAATGTCACTTATGCCGTTTACCGCTGCAGCGGTTTGCTCTGCAAGCTTGCGTACCTCATCAGCTACTACGGCAAAACCTTTTCCCTGTTCTCCAGCCCGGGCTGCTTCAATGGTTGCATTTAAGGCAAGTAAATTAGTTTGATTTGCAATACTGGTAATTACGGTCACAATGCCCTCAATGTCTTTTGTTTTCTCGTTCAGTTGGCGAATCGACTCCACATTATCTTCAATCGTTTTTGCCACTCGTTGAATACGGGTAAATGTAGCTGATGCATTTTCAAGTCCTTCAGCCGAAGCAAGCTGTGCTTGCTTGGAACCATTTTGGATGTCGGAAAATACATTGCTCATCGCTTGAATACTAAGATTCATATCTTCGACATCGCCCGCAGTATTTTGAATAGAAGATGCAATTTCATTTGTGCCATTCGTAAATTCATTCATAGTTATCGCAACCTGCTCAGAGGAGGCTTTCATCTCTTCGTTAGCAAGATGCAGTGCATGCGCCGAATCGCCTAGCGTATAGGTGGATTGTTTTACTTCAGAAAGGACAGTAGACATATGCTCTGCCATTTGTGAAAAACCCTGCGTTAGCTGCCCAACTTCGTCCTTTGATGTACTTGATGCAATTGGATAGGATAAATCGCCATTTGCGATATGTCGCACGCTTTCATTAAGCGAGCGAATCGGTCGTACGATTTTGCTTGCCATCCAGCTCATGACAATGATGAAAATCAAAAGGCCTACACTGCTTATAAGAAGATTTCGGTAGAATAGTTTATAAACGCCTTGTTCAGCCTCACCTACTGGAAGCGTGATTGCAATACCCCAATCTACTTTTTTTGCTTTAGAGAAGTACCCATATTTTCCTTCACCATCTTTTACATACTCAATCTTTCCAGTTTCACCTTTCATGGCCCGGTTTGCCATCGTTGCGAGTTCAGGGATGTCTGTTTTATACATGTTGCGTTTCATAACTTGTTCGTTGTTTTTATGTGCGATCTGAAGACCGCTTTTAATGAACACAAAAGGATAGCCGGTTTCCCCGAGTTTTTCCTCCATCACCAAATCCATAAGAGCATTAAGGGGAATGGATGCTGCTATACCCCCAATAACTACACCATCCCTTTTCACAGGTGCTGTAAGAATAATGGCAAGATTTCCAGTACCCTTAGACACCATAGGGTCCGTAATTACAAATTCCCCCTGCATGGTGCGCTGAAAGTGACTACGTTCAGAGATGTTAAGTTGCTTATATGCTTCGTTAATTTTTGGGGGAAGGAAAATCTCCCCCTTATTATCAAAAAATGCGAGACTTTCGTACAGTGGGTTTTGTTTTAAAATTTGAAGAAGATAACTGTTCCGAGAGTCAATACTTTCAGCATGTGTAACCTTGCTATCTTCAGCTACGATAGTAATAACATGCTGGTTTTCAGTAAGCCAAGCATCAATGCTTGTTATAAGCAGTTTGAGCTTCGTATAGGCTTGTTCGTCATACCCTTTCATAATTTCTTTTCGAGATTCATTATGGCTAATGATTGTTACAGCAAAAAGAAATGCAGTAACTAACAAACACATAACCACATTTAGTTTAACCTTTAAAGATTTCATTCCATTCCCCTCCAATACCAATGTTCCCACAGTTATGACTGTAGAATTCTCTTTTCTTTTGTTATCGTCCCCTCCATGTCTTTCCTGTACTGTATATTTCTATAATATACATAATAAATTTGAAAAATTGATCCAATAAAGAAGAAGCAGGTCGTAGAAGCTTTCGAAATGGCTGGGAGCATGCCCTTTTAATTGGCTGGAGACGGTTATAATTTATGGCATTATAGTAAAGGTGAATCATTTACATAAGGATGGTGAATTTTATGAGGCTGAAAGACTTTAAGCTAGAGGTTTATTTCAACCAGTATGAGTTTACTGCACCATATTTGCTAACCCAATCTGATTGTGAATCAATGACAATTCAGGACTTGATGAGTTTCGAGAGTGGAGCAGAGGAAAAATTAAAGAACGTTTGGTTAGGATATACAGAAGTCCCGGGAAATCCAGAACTGCGTGTTGAAGTTGCAAAGCTTTACTCCAAGATAAATGCAGATGACATTTTAATACATGTAGGTGCTCAGGAAGCAATATTTAATTACATGAATGTTGTTCTTAATCCTGGAGATCATATCGTTTGCCAGTTTCCTGTCTATCAATCCCTCTATGAAGTTGCACACTCTATAGGTTGTGAAGTTTCCAGGTGGGAACTAAAACAAGGAAAGAACGGATGGGTAGTAGATATTGATGAACTAAAAAATTTAATAAAACCAAATACTAAACTTATTGCAATAAATACTCCAAATAATCCCACCGGTTATGTGCTCAGCCTGGATGAAATGCAAGCAATTACTGAAATAGCTAGAAAAGATAATATTCATGTATTCTGTGATGAGGTGTATAAAGGTCTGGAATATGATGGGAATAAATTACCCTGGTTCTCTGATATGTACGAAAATGCAGTATCCTTAGGGGTAATGTCCAAAGCATATGGACTTTCGGGGTTGCGAATTGGTTGGGTTAGCACTCAAAATAAGGAGATTTATGACAAGATGGTCCGGTTTAAGCACTATACGTCTATTTGCAGCAGTGCTCCCAGCGAGTTTTTAACAGTGATTGCATTAAGACACGGCGAGAGGATACTTAAACGTAATCTTGAAATTATAAAAGATAATTTAGCAATAGCGGATGATTTTTTTATGAAATATGAGCATGTATTTATCAATAATAAACCAAAATCAGGTCCCATTGCTTTTCATAAAATAAATATCGCTCAACCTGTAGCAAATTTTTGTGAAAAGCTAGTCTCAGAGAAAGGCGTTCTTCTTTTGCCTGCAAGCATTTACGACTATGATGAAAATTATCTTCGAATGGGATATGGCAGGAAGAATTTTAGGGAGTCTCTAGCGATATTTGAGGAATACCTTGTAGAAAATCGGATTGTATAAAGGATGGCAACACAATGCACACAAGGGTATTAAGCAGAATTGACGTAGAAAAAATACTGACGATACAGGATACGCTCACATCTGTCAGAGAAGCTTATATGATGTTCAATCAAGGAAAGGTAGTTCAGCCGCCCATTATGTCTATTGATGTTCCTGAATATAACGGAGAGGTAGATATTAAAGCCGGGTACTCGCCAAATAAAGAAATCATTAGTGTAAAGACTGCTGGTGGCTTCTGGAATAATCCTAAACAATACAATCTTCCTACAGGACTTGCAGTTATTTCTTTGTATGATGCAAAAAGTGGATTTCCCGTTTGCATTATGGATGGAACGCTTATTACTGAATATAGGACAGGGGCCGCTGGCGGAGTCTCGGCAGAAGTTTTAGCACGACAAGATTCCAGTGTAGTGGGGGTTATTGGCGCAGGCAGGCAGGCCCAAATGCAGGTGGTAGCATTAAAAGAGATTTTGCCTATTCAAACAGTCAAGGTCTGGAGTCGATTAAAAGAACAAGCAATTTTTTATAAAAAAATAATGGAGGAGCTTTTAGGAATAGAAGTTTTACCGTGCAGCAGTGCGGAAAAAGCAGTAGTTGATTCACATATTGTTGTAACTACAACACCTAGTAAAAAACCAATTGTCATGAATAAATGGATTAAGCCTGGTACACATATAATCGCTATGGGTGCGGATATGCAAGGAAAGCAGGAACTTGAAGAAGCAATTTTCACTCGTGCAAAAATTGTTGTCGATAGTTTGCAGGAATGTATCAAGCGTGGTGAAACTCAGAGTCCGATCAAGTTAGAATTAATTGAAAAGTCAGACATACATGCGGAGATTGGTGAAATACTGCTCGGTAGAAAAGCTGGTAGGGTAAACGATGATGAGGTTACAATTTTTGATTCTACAGGTATGTCAATTCAGGATATCACGACAGCTTATATGGTATACAAGAAGGCAACTGAAAGGGAAATAGGCAGCAAAATTAGGTTAATATAGCAAATGAATGGAGTTTAATTTGGCAGACTGTGTACCATTGATGATAGGCACCAGCAGGTATGGAAAACCATGAGGATTCCATACCCGCTGAATAGCCGATAAATTCCTATTTTCTCAACAATAAATACATGAAATATGGTGCGCCGATTAATGCGACCATAATACCTGCTGGAATACCATCAGGATCAACCAAATTACGTCCGATTGTATCAGCGAATAATAATAGCCATCCACCAATTAGAATTGCAACTGGAATAAATAGTTGATTTCTAGGTCCTACTAGAACTTTTGCAATATGTGGAGCCATTAATCCGATAAATGCAATTCCTCCTGTGACCGAAACGGCGGAAGCTGCGAGGGCAACAGCTGCTAAGAGTAATACGATACGTTCTGTTTCAATTGATACGCCAACGCCGATTGCTACAGATTCGCTTAATCCGAGAAGATTCAAGCGATTTGCTTTGTATAAAGTAAACGGAATAAGTATAACTAACCATGGAACGATGGCCCAAATAAAAGGCCAATCCGTACCCCAGATATTTCCGGCTAACCATTTGGCGATAAAATCAACTTTTGAACGTTCAGCAGATGAAATAAGTACAATCATTATCCCAGAAAGAGCCATTGAAAATCCAACACCAATTAACACTAATTTTACCGGTTGAAGACCTGTTTTTCTGTTATATGAAAGAATATAGATTAAGTATGCAGTTATTAAAGCACCGCCAAAAGCTACAAGTGGAAGCAAATAAACAAATGAGCCAACTTTTATAGGAAAAAACAAAAAGAATAACGCAATTGCAACACCTGCTCCAGAATTGATACCTAAAATGCCAGGGTCAGCTAAATCATTCCGTGTGATCCCTTGTAAAATAGAACCAGATAACGCAAGCGCCATACCTGCTAACAGTGTAATTATGATTCGTGGTAAACGAACTGAAAATAAAATAAATTCCTCTTTAAAAGTCCCTTGACCAAGAAAGGTTGGGATCAGCCTGTCATAAGATAAAGAGGAGTATCCCATTCCCATACTGATAAAGATAGTAGTCATGATAAGTACCAGTAAAGTACATACAATCATACGTTGTTTTTTTATTAAAGCCGGTTGTATCATGATAATGTTTTTCCTCCTTTATGTACGATGAACAGGAAGAAAGGTAAGCCCATTATCGCTACAATGGCTGCTACCGGTGTTTCATATGGAGAATTGATTGTACGACCAAGCGTATCGGCAAATAGCATAAAAGAAGCGCCTGCAATTGCGGACATAGGTATAATTAAGCGGTAATCGGTTCCAACAATAGCCCGAACGATATGTGGGACCATTAAACCGATAAAGGTCATATTACCGACAAGTGCAACAGAAGCACCGGCAAGCAGAATGATGACAACGAAAAGAACGGTCTTTATTTGTGTTGTCTTTTGGCCTAATCCAGCTGCCACTTCTTCACTTAAACTAAGAATCGTTAGTTGTCTGGAAAGTAATAGAGAGGTAAAGATACCAATTAAAATAAATGGAACGATTACTTGAAGTTGGCCCCATGAAGTTCCAATCAAACCTCCTGCAGTCCACATGGATACATCTTTTGAAATTTTGAAGTAAATGCCAACTCCCTCTGCAATAGCGTATAAAAACGCCGAAACGGCAGCACCAGCTAATACAATTCGAAGAGGAGAAAAACTGCCCTTCTTCATTGCACTAATACCAAAAACCATAAGGGCTCCGATAGCTGCTCCAACAAAACAAGCTATCATAATATAAAAATAGTTTGCTGAAGGGAGCAGGGCTATCGTTATTGCTAATGTAGCACTGGCACCGGCAGTTAATCCAAGTAAACTCGGATCAGCAAGGGGATTCCTTGTTAATCCTTGCATAATTGCACCGGAAACGGCTAATGCCGCTCCAACAAAAATACCTGCAACTTCACGCGGTAAGCGAATTTCACGGATAAGAGAAATCTTGTCATCGGTAGCATGAGAAGTAAGCGCTAGCCACACATCTTTGAAAGTGGTGTCTGCTGCCCCAAATCCCATGGCAACCACAAACATAACCATAAATAAAAGGATTCCTACAATCATCTTATATACAAATGGGATGGAACGTTGCTTTTCTTTAGTCATTCGTCTCTCATCTTTTCTTTTATGGAGTAGGAGGGATTATTGAGATAAGAATCCCTCCTTTAAAGCGTTTTAGCTATGAAGAAAGCTTTTGATAAAGAAGTCTAATTGAAAATCCAGTGTTAATGCATCATTAAAGTAGAACTCTTTTGAATTTACTTCAAAAACCCGATTGTTTTTAACAGCTGGAATACTTCTATACCTATCTGTTTCCTGGAATGAGTTGTCAGTATCATTGCTTTTACTAAAAATTATATAGTCCCCGGCAAAATCGGGAAGAACTTCCAAAGACAACGGATAATACCCATTTTTAAGCGCCGTTTCCTTAACTTTTTCCGGCATTTTTAATTTCATTTCCTGGTAAAGAATTTCTGTGCCGCGGCCCCAGTTATCGCCAAATACGTAAATTTGTTTATCGGACTTTTCAATAACAGAAACGGTTGCGTTTTCGCCGATTTTTGCTTTAATATCTTTCCTTGCCTTTTGAGCACGTTCTTTAAAGCTATTAATCCAGGTTTGTGCTTCTTTTTCTTTATTTAAAAGCTTACCAATTTCTAGGTGCTGCGTTAAGTAATCTACTTTTCCGTATGTATATGTTACGGTCGGAGCAATTTCCTTTAATTTATCAACGTTTTTAATCGTTGTTAACCCGATGATTAAATCTGGATTTAACTCAATAATCTTTTCTATATTTTCATCTGTTACTTCTTCGACCCCCTTTAATTTTTCATGAAAACGTGGATTCATTTTAGCCCAAGGATCTACGCCAACAAGATTTACACCTAATGACATTACATCACCTGCAAATGTTGAGAGAACTACAACGCGCTTGGGATTAGCCGGAACTTCGATGGGTCCACTTTCAGATTGGTATGTAATTGTATCTGTTTTGTTTTCCTTTGGGGTTAAGCTGTCCTTTTTTTCTATCGATTGGCTACTGCAGGCGCTAATAATAAGTACAAACAATAGCATTAAGGAGAGAAATGGTTTTTTCATTTTCTATTCTCCATTCACTAGGTTATATGTGATACATATTGGTTTGTTTGTGCGAGGATCTCGTCCGATTTCAGCATCGATATGAAAGACTTTTTTGAGAACGTCAGGATTCATCACATCTTCACAATTCCCAACCTTCACTATCTCTCCGTTTTTTAAAGCGATAATATAATCGGCAAAACGGGCAGCCTGGTTTAAATCATGAAGAACCATAACAATCGTACGCTCTTGTTCTATATTCAGCTTTTGCAATAATTCCAAAACTTCTAATTGATGCGCCATGTCCAAGTAGGTTGTCGGTTCATCAAGAAAGATAATTTCCGTTTCCTGTGCGAGGGCCATGGCAATCCAAACGCGTTGACGTTGTCCCCCTGATAGGGCATCTACAGGACGAAACTTAAAGTCTTTTGTACCTGTGACTTCAAGGGCCCAGTCAATGACTTCATAATCCTTTTTTGTTAAGCGTCCAAAGCCTTTTTGATAGGGGAAACGACCATAGGATACAAGTTCACCAACTGTTAATCCGCTTGCACTTTCGGGTGTTTGTGGAAGAATGGCCATTTTTTTAGCGAGTATTTTTGTGTTTTCTTTTGTGATATTTTTACCATCCAAAATGACCCTTCCTGATTGATGTGAAATAATACGGGTAATAGCTTTTAACAGCGTTGATTTCCCGCACCCATTCGAACCGATAATTATGGTGATTTTTTTATCTGGAATTTCTACACTGAGATTTTTTACAATTAAACGTTCACCATAGCCAATACTTAAGTCATCTGTATATAGGCGAGCCATGATGTAACCTCCATTCCACAAAATAGGTGATAACGATTATCAATATCACATATTAAAATACTATAAATTATTCCTTTCTGTATTGTCAATAGTTATTTTGAATGCGGAATCACTTGACGTATTAACGAAAGCTCGGATGGTTGGAAGGGGGTGATTCGGAAAAAAGAGATGGATACGCCCTGTGCTTCGGCAGAAAAAGAAAGACCAGCGTGTTTCTTTCTTACCTCCCACCACAAAAATGTGCCGATTTATCAAATCATATGTATATAAATTAGATGCCTATGTTTTCTGCTAGAATAGAAGGGAAGAAAAATAGAGTCAATTGCAGAAAAGGGGCAGAGATGACATTGATTACAATTGAAGAGTTATGTACAGAAGAAGAAGTGGTACAGATTTTTCCGCTGATGAAAGATTTGCGTCCGTACCTGGATGAAATGCGTTTCCGCGAGATTTGGCGTGCGATGCAGCCGGACGGCTATCGGATTTATGTGATGTATGACAAAGGAGAGATTGTCGCCTTTACTGGTATTCAGATTCGGACAAATATGTATTATTTCCGCCATGTTTTTGTACACGAGCTGGTGACACGGGCAGATATTCGTTCAAAAGGATATGGCAAGAAGCTGCTTACGTTCGTACACGAGTGGGGGCGGGAGAACGGGTGCGTAACAGTAGCACTGGAGTCCGCGCTGACACGGGCCGATGCACATCGCTTTTATGAAGAGAAGATGAGCTATGACCGCTTTTGTTATTCGTTTAAGGCAGAACTTTGCTAACAGGAATGGATGTATCTTTTTTAAAAATTGCATGAAAAATCCCATTAATACATAAATATAAAGCAAAATGAGGGGTAGAAGGTAAAAAGGAAGAAGCAAGAGCCAATTAAAGCCCCCGCTGAAAAACATACACATCCGTTCATTTCTTAAAGCCGATAAATAGTTGCTTTATTTTTTTATTATTTATGGCAAAATAACTTTAAATTTTCAGAAGGTATCAAAAAAAGGATTGACTTTAATTCAATTATTCTATAAGATTACTACATTATTTAAAACGTTAAGCAGTTGAGCCAAATTAAATATTTTCAATTTTTCTATCCAGAGAGGTGGAGGGACTGGCCCGATGAAACCTCGGCAACATTATTGTGCCAATTCCAGCAAGCATAGCTTGAAAGATAGAAAGAGCTTACTTTTTATTTGTTGTGATAACAATATGAAGTAGTCATCTCTTTCCATCTTTTTGGGAAGAGATTTTTTTTGCTTTATTTTATAAGTTATTAGATTTGAATAATAGGATTTAAATTTGAAACAAACGAAAGGAGCAGCAGAGAATGAATGTTTTAGTTACAGCACCATATAACGAAGCGGGCCTTTTACAATTAAAAGAATTATTTGGAGCGTATACTTACCGTTCCTGGAAGGAGAATGGCAAAGCATACAATGAAGCAGAATTAATTTCTCTATTAAAAGAATCAAAGGCTGAAGGTTTAATTGCTGAGTTAGATAAAGTGACAGAAAACGTATTTGCTGAAGTACCGGAATTGAAATTTGTAGGTGTATGTCGTGGTATGCCTTCCAACGTTGATGTTAAAGCTGCAACAAAAAGAGGAATTCCTGTATTTTTCACCCCTGCACGTAACGCTCAAGCGGTTGCTGAATTATTTATCGGAAACCTTATTACATTTTTTAGACATACAATTCCTTCTATTGAATGGCTCAAGCAGGAGAAATGGGATGGGGACTACTTGCAAGCTTATTTAAAGTTCAAAGGAAACGAGATTGCAGGAAAAACAATTGGAATGATTGGATTCGGAGCCGTGGGACAACGAATTGCAGCCGTTCTTGAAGGGTTTCAATGTACAGTACAATACTATGATCCATATGTGGAGAGTCAGAATCCTAATCATACTCGTGTATCTTTAGAAACTGTTTTTTCGACAAGTGATGTAGTTTCCATTCACCTGCCTCGAACAGAAGAAACAATTGGGATGATTAATGAGCACTATTTAGGACTCATGAAAGAAGATGCTATTTTAGTAAATACGTCAAGAGCTGTAGTAGTTGAAAGAGAAGCACTTGTTCATGCCTTAAAGGAACATAAGATCAGGGGAGCTATTTTGGATGTGTTTTACCATGAGCCGCCTGAGCAAAGTGACTACGAAATTATCAAACTACCAAATGTGCTAGCTACTCCTCACCTTGCCGGTGCAAGTTATGAGGTTGAGGATCATCATGTATGTATTATGAATCAAGCGTTAACGAAATGGTATACACAACGTAATCTTCAGGTTCCGACCTTATACAATAGAAAAGCTCTGGAAGCAATGTCATAAGAAAGAGGTGAAAAAGGTGTCTATAAAACAAGGTTATTTAGTATTTGATATTGGTACTGGAAATGCGAGAGTAGCGATTGTTGCAACTACAGGTGAAGTTGTACATGTTGAGCGAGAAGATGTTCGTTATGAAACAGAAACCCTTTATCCTGACAGTCGTTATTTTTTGCCTGATTTACTCTGGGATCAACTTATTCAATTAGCAAAAAAAGCACTGGTCAGTGTCCCCCATGTTGCAATTAAGGCTATTACATCGACAAGTCAACGACAGGGAATTGTCCTGCAAGATCAAGATGGACACTCGTTTATAGGTTTACCGAATATCGATAACCGGGGCCGTGAATGGGAAAAGGAGATACAAGATCCTGATTTTATTTATGAAACGACGGGCCGATTACCTTCTGCCTTGTTTTCGGCTTTAAAGCTAGTCGTTCTCAAAAAAAGACAACCATTGTTATGGGATAAGCTCGTAACATTTACTAGTATCAGTGATTGGGTTACGTATAAATTGAGTGGTGTACTTGTCTACGAGCCATCACAGGCAACGGAAACATTGCTATACGATGTTCAGAAAAAAGAATGGTCTGAAGCAATGTGTGCCCGAATTGGGATTTCCCCAGATTTATTACCCGAAATAAAGGCGTCTGGCTCCATTCTTGGTAAAATTACCCCCTTTATGGCAAATGAGTTGGGATTAAAGGAAGATGTTCTGATTATTGTAGGTGGAGGTGATACACAGCTAGCGATTGAAAGTACGTTTGCCGAAAATCGTGATGTCGTCATCGTATCCGGCACGTCTACCCCTATTTGTAGAATTATAGATGAATGTAGTATGGATATCGAAGGAAGGACATGGACAAATTCTCATACACATAAAAGCCGATGGCTGTTGGAAACGAATCCAGGTATTACTGGACTTAATTATCAGAAACTAAAGAACATCTTCTATCCAAATGAGAGCTATGCACAAATGGAAGAGGAAATGAGCAAGCTCGAGATGATTGATTGTATATCGGTACTAGGTATGTATCTTACAGATGAAAAAAATGCCTCTAAAAAGGGCGGCTTCATTTTTAATGCCCCATTGGAACAAAATTTAAGTCGTGCTCATTTTGTAGCTTCAGCTCTATGGGAAATTGCTTGCACAATTAGGTGGTATTTTGATCAATTATGTGAAGTAACTTCTTATGATTTACCATATGTGTGGGCTTGCGGCGGCGGTTTTCAAAGTGAAACCTTAGCTAAATTTGTAGCCAATCTTCTTCAAAAAGAAGTACACATTCGTCAAGGGTTTAGTCAGGCATCCGTTGTTGGAGCTGCTGTTATATGTAATCAGGCATTAGGGTTCAACGATGCATCATCAGGCGATATCAAGGTGATTGCGCCTGACCATGGACATGATGATTTGTTGTATGAAGAGTGGAAACAGGCACAACGCTTTTTTTCAAAGATAAATTTGTCCTATAGTAACTAAAATCAACAATGAAAAGAGATGAGGAGAAAAACATGGTAGATAGAATCGGAATACCTAAAAAATTAAGCTGGGGTTTTTTGGGTGTTATGCTTTTTATGATGGGAGATGGACTTGAAGCTGGCTGGCTGAGTCCTTTCCTAATTGAGAACGGATTGTCTGTCCAGCATGCAGCGGCCATTTTTACTGTGTATGGGATCACAATAGCACTTGCTTCCTGGTTTTCGGGTGTTTGTTTAGAAGCGTTTGGTGCAAAGCAGACTATGTTAATGGGATTATTATTTTATATTATCGGTACCGCAGGATTTATTTCCTTTGGATTTGAAAGTATGAATTATCCGGTTATGTTGCTTACGTATTTTATAAAAGGCTTTGGCTATCCTCTTTTCGCTTATTCCTTTTTAACATGGGTTATTTACCGAACACCTAAAAGCAGATTAAGTACAGCTGTCGGATGGTTTTGGGTTGCTTATTGTGCAGGAATGATGGTGCTGGGCGCCTGGTATTCAAGCTATGCAATTCAATATTTAGGGTATATAAATACATTGTGGACCTCTATTTTCTGGGTGTGCCTAGGTGCGTTTTTTGCTTTAGTTATTAACCGAGATAAATTCGAAAAGAAGCAAGCATCTAACAAAAGAGAAAAATTAAATGAAATAGTAAAAGGCATTACCATTTTAAAGTCAAACCCAGGTGTAGCTGTGGGTGGTGTTGTGAGAGTTATTAATACTCTAGGGACATATGGATTTCCGGTGTTCTTACCGATGCATATGGCGGAACATGGGATTGAAACGACCGTATGGCTACAGTTATGGGGAACGATTTTCTTAGGTAACATTATTTTTAACCTGATTTTTGGTGTTGTTGGAGATAAGCTTGGTTGGAAAAATACAATCATTTGGTTCGGCGGAGTCGGTTGTGCCATTTTTACAATTTTGCTGTATTACACACCAATTATCACAAATGGAAACCTCATTATAACGAGTATTGTAGGATTTATTTGGGGTGGCTTGTTAGCTGGTTATGTTCCAATCGGTGCATTGGTTCCATCTATTGCGGGTAATAATAAGGGAGCGGCCATGTCCATTCTAAATCTTGGTGCCGGTTTGTCTGCATTCGTTGCACCAGCTTTAGCTCTGGCCTTTATCGGTATCGTTGGAGCGGAAGGTGTTATATGGATTTTTAGTTTGCTTTATTTAGCTAGTGCAATTATGGTTACTTTCATTCGTGTTCCAAAAGAGGGTGAAACGCAAAAAGAAACAAATTCACTTGTTTCATAAAGAAATGTGGATGAAAAAGGTCGAATGTAGCAGCAGATTATTGGCAGAATATTATGCGGATAAACAACTTGGTTTTACAAGCATTTCATTTTCGCTGTAAAGGTTGTATACCAAATTAAGCCGCCTTTTAGTAGACATTAAAAAACGTAAGAGTTATGCTGCATATTGACGCCTGTATTTGACAAATAATTAGCAGGAGGATGAATATGGATATTGTTATCAGGGAGCTAATGCCCGGGTATAAGGACAGTTGGTTTGACATAGATAGTAGTTTTACCGTTGATTCAACCCTTGTCCTGTCCTTAACAGATCAACAGATTGGATATACGGTGAAAGAGATACCAAGCTATAAGAAAAGCTATTCGCAAGAACAATATGAAGAGGAAAAAGATGAAGTAGAATATTCCAGGTATATCAAAAACCCGGAGCAAATCATATATTTGGCTTTTATTGGTAACAAAGCTGTGGGGTATATAATATTGAGAAAAAACTGGAACAAATATGCTTATGTAGAAGACATCAGGGTAGATAAACATTATAGAAGGCATGGCGTCGGCCGAAAACTAATTGAACAGGCAGTGTGTTGGGCGAAAGCTGGTAGTATGCCCGGAATTATGCTAGAGACGCAAAGCAATAACGTAAAAGCATGTAAATTTTATGAAAGCTGCGGATTTGTAATAGGCGGATTTGATTTTCAAATATATAAAGGTATTCATAAGCACAGCGATGAAATCGCGATATTCTAGTATCTGATGTTTGAATAACTCCAAATGAAAGAAAACCTTATATACAGGAACAGTTTCAATGTATGTTGTATATTGGAAATTACTCTCAACTGATGCTAATACGAATGTATTGTCTATAACGGTGATACCTCAAATCTTACCTTCAAGAAGCGGATAGTCGTTTTTTCTTGTAAGGTATTTTTTTAATTCAGATGTATCAACTATGTACTAAACAACAGAAATTTGGGTCGTTTTTATACATGACAAAACTGTAAGGAAAATGTAAGGCAAATCTCGTGGATGCAATTGGTTCGTTCATGTAAAGTAGAATATGTCAGGATAAAATTTGTAGAGGGAAGAAAAAAATGATAATCATTCCGTTGGGAAATTTAGTTCTTGGTTTATATTCCATTCTTTTTGCGCTAAAAGGAGAAATTGAGTATGCCGTGCTGTTGCTGTGGGTTGGATTGCTATTAGATGGCCTCGACGGCTATATAGCAAGAAAGTTAGATCGGAAGAGTGACGTCAACTACCCACCACTTAGATTCTACCGAATCT
>NZ_KE952870.1 GCF_000466385.1 Aneurinibacillus aneurinilyticus ATCC 12856 | reverse complement strand
AGGAAGGGGACTTCTTTCGGAAAGCTGTTAAAAAAAGAACTGGATTCACTTACGGATATTATATCATTCGGTGTAGCTCCGGCTATGATTATGTATGCTGCTGTCTTTTATGATCTGCATACAATAGGGGTGCTAATCGTATCCCTTTTTCCGATTTGTGGAGCCTTGCGTCTTGCGTATCTTCGTACTCAATCTTCCTCAAAAAAGAACGTTACAGGTTTGCCGATTGGGATGGCTAATGGGATACTGGCTGCTTTTATCCTAATTGGACCTGTTTTGAATAAAGATGTATCAATGATAGTTATTATTGTTTTGTCTTATTTTATGGTTAGCAAAATAAAGTTTTTCCGTGTAAATAACAGATAGTTAACGAGATTGGAGACGACAAATAATGGAGATAGCAAAAGAATTAATCTCTCAATACGGATACATCTCTATTTTTTGTTTGCTCGCTTTAGGAATTGTCGGATTGCCTGTTCCCGATGAGATACTTATGTCATTTGTCGGCTATTTAGCCTCCATTCATGTTTTGCACTATAAAAGTGCAGTAATAGCCAGTTTTTGCGGAGCGATGTCAGGTATGGTTTTAAGTTATTTTCTGGGGAAAAGAATTGGCAAGCCTTTGTTAGCTAACTATGGGAAATGGATAGGATTAACGCCAATACGGTTACAGAAAGTAGAGGGGTGGTTTCATAAGTATGGCCCGTGGACGATTGTCTTCGGCTATTTCATCCCGGGTTTTCGCCATGTAACGTGTTATTTATCTGGAATGAGTGGAATGGGAACGTGCAAATATCTTTTATTTGCAGGTTTGGGAGCGTTAATCTGGTGCCTGATTTTTATTACTATAGGCTACTATATTGGGGAAATACAAGAATGAAGTAAAGCAAAAGCCGATAGATGTTTTTGATGAAAAAAGTCAACGATCTTTTCTTTTTTTCTTTATCATGGGTGGGTTAGTTATAATATTCTATATGGCTTGTCTTGGAATATCCACAATAGGGGCAAGTAAATTCAGTTTTAAATGATAACGTGGTTGGAAGTAGGAGATTCGGAAAAAAGAAGAGGTTGCATAGGCAATGGACGATGCCCCGAGAGCTTCATAGCTATAATCGGGTTCCCATTATAGGGATTGGGGAAACATGTAGTAGCATTTTTGCTCCGAAATCATATGATGATAGCAGGTAGATAGCAATATGTATCTACAATTGCGTAAGCGCTATCCTATTATGAAGGGAGGTGCACTATCATGTTCTGGATTGTCTGGGCTGTAGTTGGTATCGTTGTCTGGGGAGTAATGAATTCCTGGATGACAGGCCAAGTGGCTGGTAAAGGTTGGTGGGCATCGCTGATTGTCACACTTATAGGTGGCTGGTTAGGCGATTTCCTGCTGGGAAATTGGCTCTGGGTCATCGCCGGATTCAATATCATCGCTGGAGCTATCGGTGCTATTGTATTCAATTGGTTATGGAGCTTGGTACGCAAAAAAGCCGACTAACTAAATAACTATGGAAACACGACCTTTTTGCACTGTTCTTACTCCTTATAATAAAGTTTGTATAATGAAGGGCCTCTTTTTAAAAAGGAGGCTCTTTTTGTTGGGATAAAGTAAGCATTCTATGATTAAGCTGGTTTTATCTTTGGCGAATAGATAGTGTTAAATTGAAACTATTGAGCTTTTTTAGCCATAAAAAATCCCCTTCAGTTAACAGTGAAAGACCATTGTAGCAAAGGTCTTTTTCATACTATCAACCATTGGGGATAACATCATCAATCGCTTATAAGATGTGCTAATTATTTAATTTCAAAAGCAGTATTTCGGGCATCATCGGAATCTTCCGGTTGGGCACCAAAATCCCCAAAATCAACTTCGCTTTCTACAATTCTTGTTTGTAGGCGAGGGTATCCTTCGATTTCTACTTCTACTACATCACCTGGCTGAACAGGACGGGAGTTTTTAGGCGTACCTGTCAGAATGACATCCCCCGGCTCCAATGTGATGAGGCGGGATAAATCTGCGATAAGAAGATCGAATGGGAAAGCTAACGTACTTGTATTATCTTCTTGCACAACTTTTCCGTTTACATAGGTTCTCAGTGTTAAGTTATGAGGATCAACATCACTTGCATGGATAAGAGAAGGACCGATTGGACAGAATCCGTCTTGTCCTTTAACACGTAGCATAGATCCGGCATCTGAGGTGCGGAAATCATGAAGGCCAAAGTCGACGGCAGGGCTATAACCTGCAATGTAATTCCAGGCTTCACTTCGAGAAACATTCTTCGCTTTTTTTCCAATAACGAGCGCGATTTCACCCTCATAGTTAAGGTACTGGGTACCGCGTGGCCGAGCTATAGATGCACGGTGTCCAGAAAGAGCGGTTAAAGGTTTCATAAAATAAGAAGGCCATCTGGGGGTTTTCGCTCCAAATGCTTCAGTTCGACTTGGAAAGTTCAGATGCATGGCAATGATTTTGGTTGGTTTAACGGGTGCTACAAATTCTGCTTCTTCTTCTGAGATTTTTTCTCCATTTTGCAGAACAAGGGTATTCCCGTTTTTATAACCTTCAACGATTTGATTTTCTCTTTTGACACGTACAAATTCCATATCTTATTATCCTCCTAGATAGAATATAAAGTTATCAAGGGTGTTGATTATCCAGTACGATCCAG